>DASCNA010000265.1:0-52401 GCA_036011305.1 Victivallales bacterium | reverse complement strand
ATTCTAGAACCGCCATTAGGCCCTAATCCAAGAGCAATTGGAACAGCTCCCATAATAGCCGCTACTCCTGTCATCAATATAGGCCTAAATCTCACTATACTGGCATCATAAATTGCTTTAAAAGCACTTTCCCCTTCATCCATATTCTGTTTGGCAAAATCCACCATCATAATACCGTTTTTAGCAATAATTCCAAGAAGCATAAACATCCCTACATAACCATACAAATCTATTTTCATATTCAGCATTACTAAAGTAAGGAGTCCTCCGAATGCTGCTGTGGGAAGTGTGCTCAGTACCGTAACAGGATGGATAAAGTTTGTATAAAGTATACCTAATATAATGTACATCAAAAATACCGACCCTATTACCAGCGGCATCATAGATTTAACTGCAACTACAAACTCGTGAGCATCTCCAAGCAATTCTCCTGTCATGGTCTTAGGCATATATTTATCAGACGCCTTATTTATTGCAGTGACTGCCTCACCTAAAGCGGCTTTACCCAGAAGGTTAAATGATAATGTAGCAGCATATAATTGCTGAGACTGCTGAATTACCTGAGGTCCAACTCCTTCGCTCCAGCTGGCTAAACTGTTAAATGGAACCATTTTATTATTTGGAGACTTAAGATACAGTCTGGATAAATCACTAGGGCTCAAATCGAATTTCTTCTTATCTACCTGCATAATGATTTCATATACATCAAGCGGTTTTGTGAACAAAGCAAGTTTTCCCTGACCAAAAGCTCTATATAAAGGTTCTTCGATATCTGTACCGTTAAATCCAAAACTTGATGCTTTGTCTCTGTTTAATTTTACATTTAATACAGGCATATGCATTTTTACACTGTTTTGCAGACTTGTTATTGCAGGACATTTCTTTAATTCTTCATACATTTGATAAGAAGTCTCATTAACAGTTTCCATATCTGGACCGGACAAAGTATATGAATATTGAGATCCTCTTGCTGCTAAAGTTGCACCTTTACTTATTTTCAGTAATCTCATCGGCATTATAAAAATACGACCTAAGGGGTAAGAAAGTTTTTTAAAAGCTTTACGCAACTGCATAATAACTTTCATCATAGGCTCTCTTTCACCAATAGGTTTCAATATGGACATTGTTTTACCTATTGACTGATCAGCGCCGGGATTTACTCCGGTTATAGTAATAAATCTTTTTAGGTTTTTATTCTCTTTCATAACCTCGTTTATTGAATCCTGAAATTTTCTCATCTCAGTAGAGGTTGAATCAAGCGGTCCCAAAATTTCTCCGGTTATCATACCGCTGTCTCCAAGAGGCAAAAAACCTTTCTGTACCTTTGAATAAAGAACCCCAGTACCCAAAAGCACTAAAATCCATACTAAGGTCATAATATATTTATGTTTTAAAACAAATTTTAACGGATATTTATACCCACTTATCATTCCTCCTACAAAAAAATTAGTGAAGCGCCTCATTAATGATATTTTTTCATTTCCGGATTCACTGCTTAAAATTCTTGCACACATCATAGGAGTTAATGTCAGGGATATTATACCTGATCACACTACAGTTATGATAACAGTTAATGCGAATTCTTTAAAAGTTTCTCCAACAATTCCAGCCATAAAAACCAGCGGAATAAAAACCGTAACCAGCGACAAAGTCATTGAAAGCACGGTTCCTGTTATTTCTTTAACACTTTCTTTAGAAGCTTCAATTGGAGTTAATCCACTTTCTATTAAACGTACTGTGTTTTCCAACACTACGACTGCGTCATCGATACAGAATCCAATAGCTAATGTTAAAGCCATCAGTGACATGGAATCAAAAGTAAAATCCAGTAGATAAAACACAATACACCCAGCGATAATAGCTAACGGTAAGGCTATTGCAGGAATAATCATATCTTTTAAACGACCAAGAAATAAAAATATAACTAAGCATACAAGAGCAAATGCAGTATACATTGTAGCTTTAACTGTATTAACTGCAGCTATTATACTTGGGGCCCTGTTATATAGAACTAATACTTCCATTCCTTTCGGCAGCTGTTTCTTAATTTTTTTCAATAAATCAGTACACCGCTTTGAAACTTTTACTGCGTTAGCACCCTGTTCAGCTCTTATAATCAACACACTCGGCATTAGCGCCTTTAACTTGCCATCTGTGAAAAAAGTTGCTCGAAAGTAATCATTAGTAGTCGAAATATTAGCATTTCCAATATCTGATATTCTGATTGGTGTTCCACCTTGATATTTGACTATCAGATTATTATACTCTTCTGCATTTCTCAGCTGTCCATTAAGTTTGATCGCCCAGGTCTTGAGGTTACCGTTTATATTTCCTCCGGGTATTGCCTTTGAACTATTCATTAAAAATTTCGCTAATTCTCTAAATCCAATATTATAAGATGCCATTTTATTTGGATCTAGATTGATTATGGCCGCAGATGGATTCCCTAAAGTTGTTACTTCAGAAACTCCTTCAACCATATTAATTCTTCTGCCAACCTGGGTATACATAATATCATAAAGTTCATGACTTGAATAAGTTGAAGATCTAAATTGAATATATAAAATAGGAGCATTTGATGGATTATATTTCTGATAAGTAGGAGGATTAGGAAGTTTTGGAAGGTTGCTCTGAGCTTCCCATAGAGCATTCTGGACATCAGGTGCTACATCAGTTACAGTTTTATTAAGATCAAATGTACAGAATATCTGGGTTGCCCCCTGGGTATTAGTTGCCAACATTGTTCTAATGCCTGGGATTCTGACTAATTCATTCTGGATAGGATTTGCAATGGCTTCAGTCATCATTTCAGGAGAAGCCCCAGGGTATGATACATTAACTGTAATAACCGGAACATTTACAAGAGGCATTTCGGCTATAGGCATATTCTTATAGGCCAATAAGCCAAAAACGAGAACTCCTATAAAAGTTATTAATGTAGGAACAGGATTTTTGATGAAAAATTCAGAAAATTTCATTTTTTCTTTCCTGTATTCTTCTTGCTACGCTTTTGTTTCTTATCCAAAGTTAGATCATCATTGAAATAATATTCCGGAATTTTAAGTGGTAAAAACTGGGAAGTTTTCTTCAGTATTTTAACATTATCACCCGGTTGAAGATTGTGAATTCCAACTGTGACAATATTATCACCGGGTTTAATAAAATCATCTTTATTTTCTATTACAATCCATTCACTTTCTCTCTGACCAGATTTTACCCATTTTACTATAGCTTTATTGTTTCTTATAATATAAAGATAGTATCCTTTAAGCCCCTGTTTTACTGATCTGAAAGGGACTAGAAGCTGATTTTTCTTCGTAAAAAGAATTAATCTTACTTTTACATATTGCCCAGGCCACAGTAGCATATTAGGGTTTCTTACGGTGCCACGTAAGGAAATAGAACCTGTTTCATTATTTACATAGTTGTCATATAACTGTAAATATCCAATGTGCACCTTTTGGGGATTATCTTCCGAAACACCAAATTGTTCTGTCTCAAGAACAATCTTCTGCTCACCCTTTTTAAATGACCTTTTTAAATTATAAAGATTTTTTTCAGGTATAGTAAAATCTATAAAAAGAGGATCAAGAGATTTCACATTAACAAGAATTGCCTGTTCATCATCTGAGCTTACCACATTACCGACATCAATCATTTTTTTACCTGTAACTCCGTCTATCGGTGATCTGATATCACACCAGTTCAGATCTATCTGATACTGCCATATTTCAGATTTGGTCAACTCTATTTTAGATTCAAGTACAGCAAGTTGAGTAAGGTATTTCAGGAAATCCTGTAATGCTATTGCTCCTGTTCTGGCCGGGATTCTATCCTTGCTAACTACATAAGCCTGGTATTTTTTTTCTGATTCAAGAGACTTCAGGGAAGCTTTAGCTTTATTTAGAAGCGCTTCATATGGGGCTTTATATATTGTATAGAGAATATCGCCTTTTTTAACATGATCACCTTCCTCGTAATGGATTTGTGTTAATTCACCTGTGACCTGTGAAACTATGTTCACATTATGTTCTGAAGTCAAATATCCAAAGGTATCAACATAAACCGGTATATCCTGAACAATTGCTTTGGCCACCTTTACACGTTTTATTTCTTTCTCAGGCATTTTCATTTTATTGTCACATGACACAACAAAAACCAACATTACAGAAATAAGCAAATATAAACATTTATATTTAAGGAAAGGATTGTTTTGCATAGTATTTACTCCAAATCTATAAAACCACAATTTATACTTTATGCGGAAACCTTCTATTATAGATTATATATTAAATATATTCCTATGCACTTGTTTTACTTAAACTTTATCAACATTCTATTAATTGCAAAAAAAATATTTTACATGTTTTTTCAACTCAGCATTTGCCCTGTATAATGGTACAGGCATTAAATTAATTATTAACAAGATTAATAAATAATTAGTAATTAATTTAGGAGGTACAGGATGAAAAAATTACTTATTCTTATTTTCACACTTCTATTTGCAGTTGGAATATATGCCATGGACAAAAACTGTAATAAACTTTATAATAAAACCATCAATGTGAATATAGAATTGATGACACAGTCAAACAATCAGCTGGCTTTTACCGATATAAACAAAATGTTTAAAATTAATCCGGATTGTAATTTTACTACTGCATCAATAAAAAATTATTTAGACATGCAGAAGCAGATTAAATATGAAATAATGAATGATGATAATATTTATTCAGGCACAATAATATCTCCTTGTAATATTGTACTACAACTAGATTTACCATATTATATATACAAGAACGAATCATTTAATAAAGTAAGCAGTATTATAAAATTTAAAGAAATGAAAAATGATCAAGCTATAATTCATATTCACAATATTTTAACAAAAAGAATTGATGATAGTAATACTTACTCTGTATAAAAATTAATGAATTAAAACAATTAAATATTATATTTAAACCGGTAAAATTTTATGGAAACGTTAACTATAGGCAAAGTTGCAAAAATAATTGGAGTTAACATTGAAACTATTCGTTTTTATGAACGTAATGGTCTAATAGATGAGCCTAGCCGCAATAATTATGGATATAGAGCCTATACAGAAGAAATAGTTCAGCAGATCCAATTCATTCGCAATGCTAAAAATATCGGTTTTACTTTAAATGAAATAAAAGAACTGATGATGATCAGTGACAGCAGTTCAATAAGCTGCCAGGATATTTTTAAAATGGCAGAAGAAAAAACCATTCAGATAAAAAATAAAATCAAATTATTACATGAAATACAGCGGGCTCTTGAAAGGTTAACAAAAGAGTGTAGTAAAACATCTATGAGCAAATGTGCTATATTGAAATACCTAAAAAGACATTCGTCGTAAATTTCTACTTGCTAATAAAATACAAATACATAACAAATTCTTTCATTTCCATGTTATAATAAATAAAATTAGGTAAATGTATATGGGAGAATATTAGATGTCTAAACAGTTTTTCTCAAAAACAAATAAATTTACCATTACTATTTTCTGTAGTATTAGCATTCTATGTTTTATACTTTTAGCATTATCCAATGTAATTGTAGCCATTTTTGATTTTTCACCTGGAAAAGCTTTTATTGCCTATCATCATTATGCCATATTTTCAATAATAAGGCTTATATTGTTTATCTCACTTATAATGTTATTTGCCCTTGGCGTAATAACCTGTATTCATAAGTTTATTAGACAACAAAAAATTAAACTGATTTTTTGTTGTCTAATAATTCTTTTATTCTTTATTTATATGAATAATCCATTTTCCTATATAGAAATGGGATTTATTGGATGGGGTATTCTTAACATTATCGGCACAGTTTTATTGATATATTTTTTATGGATTAATTACGAGATACCTTAATTTTATAACACTAAAATCATTCAATAATCATGCAAACAATCTATTTCTCTGCAATTTTATCCTTTATGTTTAAATAGAGTATATCAATATGAGTTATTTCTTGTTCATCTTTGGATCAATTGCATCTCTTAACCCGTCTCCTACAAAATTAAATGCAAAGAGAGAAATAGAAAATATAATACCCGGAAAGAAAAGCATCCATGGATACTCTTCCATTACCTGCGCCCCATCTCTAATCAATAATCCCAGAGAGCTCATAGGTGGCTGAATGCCGAGGCCCAAAAAGCTTAGAAAGGCCTCTATCATCATAACTCTGGGAATAGTTAATGTGGCATAAACTATAACTACACCTAAGATATTCGGGATAACATGACGGCAGATAATTTTTCTTTTGGATAAGCCTATAGCCTTTGCAGCATCAATGAATTCCATTTTTTTTAATGATAAAACTTCTCCCCTGACAATTCTAGCCATTGTAAGCCATTCTATAATACCTATAGCTACAAATATCAGAATAAAATTCCGTCCAAACCACACCATTAGAATTATAACCAGCATAGTAAACGGTAAAGCATACATTATATCAACAAAACGCATCATTAATGCATCAGTTCTTCCTCCTGAATACCCGGAAACAGCCCCGTAAAAAACTCCAATAGTTAATGAAACTAATGTAGCACATATGCCAACAGCCAGTGATACTCTGGTGCCGTACATAATTCTGACAAGTAAATCCCTTCCAAGCATATCGGTACCGCACCAATGTTCGAATGAAGGAGCAGAAGCTCCAAGAACCAGGTTCTGTTGAAAATAATTGTACTTGGCTAAAAAAGGCCCAAGTATAGACACTATGAGCAGTAATATAATTATAATGAGTCCCAAAAGAGCCAGTTTGTTCGATCTAAGCCTGTGCCAAGCCTCTACCCATAGAGAGGTTCCTTTCTCTGTGTAATCACCTATATCATGACCATCAATTTTCTGTTTTGAAACATTCATATAGCATTATTCATTAAAAGACCTTCTGGGGTCTAATAAAATTTGAATTATATCGACAATTAAATTTAAAATTACAATCATTAGCGCATAAAACAGCACTGTTCCCATTATCATGGTATAATCTCTGTTAAAAGCAGCCAGCACGAATAATCTCCCCAGTCCGGGTATCTGAAATATTATTTCAACGACAAATGAACCAGTAATCAATCCTGCTATTGCTGGTCCGATATATGAAACTACCGAAAGTAGCCCGCCTTTCAAAGAATGCCTGATTATAACAAATTTTTCAGAAATCCCTTTTGCCCTGGCTGTTCTTATATAATCTTGAGAAAGCACTTCCAGCATCCCTCCTCTACTTAATCTGGCTATATTAGCAGCATACACTGCACCTAATGTTATTATGGGCAGTACATAATCACTCGGTGTACTCCAACCTGAAACATTAAACCAGTTCAATCTTATCGCAAAAATCCATATCAAAACAGGACCTAAAACAAAAGCCGGTATACAAATCCCTAACATGACAAAAGACATACTGAAATAATCTCTTAAATTATTAGGTTTAGTCGAAGCTATTATACCAAAAATAATGCCTATAATAAGTGCAAAAGCCATGGCCATAGAACCTAACTCCAAAGATACAGGAAAAGCATTTGCAATCATTTCATTTACAGTTCTGTTGGGATATTCAAAAGAAGGTCCAAGATCTCCTTTTAACAAGTTCTTCATATATTCAAGATACTGGATATATATCGGTCTATCTAATCCATAATGACTGTTTAAATGAGCAAGTACTTCAGGTGTAACACTTTTTTCCGTACTGAAAGGTCCTCCTGGAGCAATCCTTATCAGGAAAAAAGTTATAGAGGCTACAATAATTAATACCGGTATGACATGTATAATACGTTTTGATATAAAAAAGAACATTATTAATGGTTAATTATTAATGGTTAATTATTAATTTAAAAACATAGCTTTCATCATAAATACAAACACTGTTGGCTATAATTTTAATTTGCTTCTAAATATACATTTTTAAGAGGGTGGTGATCCAGAATATTAGGATACCATCCTTTTACTTCCGGCTTAATCAGAGCTAAAGATGTGTAATAAAACAAAGGAATTATAGGAGTCTGATTAATTAATATTTTTTCTGCTTTATTGAAAAAATTATTTCTTAATTTTCTATTTGGAGTATCAGATGCATCTTCAATTAATTTGTCATACTCTTTATTTGACCATCGTGCTCTGTTATTTCCTGCTCCTGTAACCCAGAGATCAAGAAATGTACCTGGATCATTATAATCTCCGATCCAACTGGCTGTTGCTATAGAAAAGTCCCTGGTTCTGAATGAATCCAGGTAGACTTTCCACTCTTTATTGATAATACTTGTTTTAACATTTAGATTTTTAGCCCACATTTCCTGAATAGCTTCAACTATTCTTCTATTTCTGACTGATGAACTATACGTCAATTCAATAACGGGGAGTCCTTCCCCGTCAGGATAACCGGCTTCAGTCAATAAATATTTAGCTTTTTGAACATTAAAATCCAGTTTTGTATCTGCAGTATATCCTGCAGTGTTCGGAGGGGTAAAACTTGCTGCTGGAATTCTTCCACCCTTAACCACATACTTTGCTAAATTTACTCTATTCACAGCCAGTGATAATGCTTTACGCAGTAGGGGGTTGTTGTATGGTTTTTTATTTACATTAAATATTAGATAATATGTACCTAAATATGGAGTAATTTTAATAATTCCAGGGTTCTTCTTTTCGTAAACTCCTATTTTGCTGGTTGGTACAGTATAAGTAACATGAAGTTGGCCGGATCTAAAAGCTCTTTCTTCAGTTTGAGCGTCATTGAAAGGATAAAAAACGATTTCATTGAGTTTTACATTTTTAGCATCCCAGTAATTTTTATTTTTTACAACAGTTATAGATTTATTAATATTCCATTTTTTTAATTTAAATGGGCCGTTTCCAATTAAGTTGCCGGGAAGTGTCCACTTAGTTCCGCGTTGAGTAATATCTCCATATTTTTCTATATTTTTTTTATCAATAGGAAACCATGCCATATGAGTAATTAGTGACAGAAAATACGGTATTGGTTTATTTAACGTAATCTGCAGTACATGACCTGAGACAGCTTTAATTCCTACATCAGAAAAATCATTAATCTCACCTTTATTAAACCTTTCAGCATTTTTTATACAGTAAAGCATGTATGCATTCTGAGCGGCCAATGAAGGAGATAGCATCCTTTTGTAAGAAAAAACAAAATCTTCAGCAGTCAGAGGCGTACCGTCAGACCATTCAGCATTTTTTCTTAAAAAGAAAGTATAAACCAAACCTTTCTTACCAATAGTCCATGATTTAGCAACACCAGGTTCAGGCTCTAAAGTTTTAGGATTCTCACAGAGTAACCCTTCAAATAGTGCTGAAACTATTCTTAATTCTGGAATACCAGTTACAGTCTGGGGATCTAAATCCTGCGGTTCTGAACCATTTCCCAAATATAATATGCCTTTTTTATTGCCTTTAGATACATTCGTATCATTTTTAGAACATCCGAAGATTAAAAAAACAGGTATCAGAAAAACCAGAAAAAAATATTTTTTCTTTATCATCAAAAACACACTTTCCATAATAATACTGCATTAAATAAGAATTAAGAAATGAACCTAAAACAGACAGGCAATATTTATATTTACGATAATTAAAAGCCTAAGTCAGGTTGAATTATACCCCAATCATCTTCCGAGTCAATACTATCTTTATCATTTTCCGAAGAAGTAGTTTCTTTTTTCATATCAGCTTCATTTCGGTCATTTTTTTCTAAGATTTTTTCCTGTTTTTTATTCTCTTTCTTATTGGGTGGAGGAGTATCATTTTTTGATTCAGAATTTTCTTCTAATTCAGATTCTTTTACAGTTTTCTTTTTTGCTGGCATTGGTTTTTTGGAAGAATTTAGCTCGGTTTTTTCCTCTATCTCATTATTATTATCACGATGCTTTTCTATTGAGATTTCAGTTTTTTCACTGATATTATCTTCTCCATTGTCTATTTCTTTTACAGAATTATGTCTTTTTGAATTTAAACCAGTTTTTTTTTGCTTAACTTTTGCAACATTCGATTCATCAGTAGTATTTTCAGGATGTTCTTCAGATACATCTTCACTTTCTGAACTAATAGTCTCAGCCTGTCGTAAATATTTAAACTTGAGGATTTTTTTATTAGTAAGTTTAAATCCCCTTGCCCCTACACTTCGCATCAGCACAGTAGAAAAGTCAACATCTATTGAATCTGGCTGATGCTTTCTTCCTTTTGTTATTTGGCATTCATAAACAGAATTTTCTCTTGTTATTATCAGTTCCAACTGACATCCAGAAGGTAAAATATTATACTGTTTATCCCTAATAAATTTATCAATGCAGCATCTTTTGGCATAATATATTCCGCGTTTTTTTTCTTTATAAATAATTGAAAAAATATTATCTTTTTTATACTTTCCAAAATAAAATAATCGCCCGACATACATCTTTTGAGGAATATACTGTATTTTAAATTTACCAGTTTTTTCTATTCCAAGAATATAATCAAACTCACTGCACATTACTGAATCTTCACTCTTTATACCTGTTCCTACATAACAATTTTTCCTGTCCCATCCAACTTTTATATTACTGAGGGCTGCTGATTTTTTGTCTATCTGTTCAAAATCTTCAATTTCTGTATGTCTGGGATAGGCATCACCATATTTCTTAATCAAACTTCTTATATATCTGATGGTATAATTTTTTATTGAATTCAGGTTTTTTTCGGTTTTTTCAATATTCTTTAAAATATCATCAATATCTTTCCTGTTTTTGTTAATATCAAATTTTGAGATTCTTCTAATAGGTATAGCCAGCAATTTTTCAATATCTTTGTCAGTTATTTCCCGTTTTAGTAAATCTTTAAATTTTTCTAAACCTTTTCTGATTTCCAGCAGAACGGAACTGTAAGTTTCACATTCTTCTATGCTTTTATATATTCTGTTCTCAATAAAAATTCTTTCAAGGGTCTTGTCGTGAAAACTCTCGTTAAGCCTGTCAAGTTCAATCTGGAGTTCCCATCGTAAGTACTCCAATAAAGCATTTGTATTAAATTTCAACACATCGGAAACAGACATTACTTTAGGATATCCGTCTTTAATAACCAAAATATTTGATGACACGGTAAGAGAGCAATCTGTATATGCATATAACGCCTTAAGGGCTTTTTCAGGCGAATAACCTCGAGCAGGAATTATTTCAATTTCAACATCTTCTGCGGTATAATCACTTATAGAACTTATTTTCAGTTTATTTTTATTAACTGCCTTTTCTACTGATGCTATAAGTTTCTCAGTTGTCGTCATTGCAGGAATTTCTTTGATAATCAGTTTCCTGCCATCCTGTTCTATTTTCGCTCTCAGTGTAATTTTTCCATACCCGTCATCATACTCTGATGCATTCATAATGCCGCCCTGGATGAAATCAGGGTAAAGATCAAAGCTCTTATCTTTCAAAATCGATATCTGGGCACTAAGCAGTTCGTTAAAGTTATGAGATAGAATCATTGTAGTCATGCCAGGTGCTATACCTTCCTGCCCAGACATTAACAGAGATGGAATTTTAGCAGGAAAGTACACAGGTTCTTTATTTCTTCCATCGTATGATTCTACAAAAGAAGTAATATCAGAGTTAAACATAGTCTCTTTGGCCAGTGGAGTCAATCTAGCTTCAATATATCTACCTGCGGCAGCAGAATCTCCTGTATAAATATTACCAAAATTACCCTGCCGTTCTATGAAGTAATCCTTATTTGCAATATGCACTAAAGCCTGATAAATAGAAGCATCACCGTGTGGATGATACTGCATTGTATGTCCGACAATATTTGCTACTTTATGAAACTTGCCGTCATCCATTTTATGTAAAGACCATAAAATACGTCGCTGAACAGGTTTTAAACCATCATGAA
Source organism: Victivallales bacterium (assembly GCA_036011305.1). Taxonomy (GTDB): domain Bacteria; phylum Verrucomicrobiota; class Lentisphaeria; order Victivallales; family GWF2-38-69; genus DASCNA01. The sequence continues at coordinate 40,501 of DASCNA010000265.1, read as the reverse complement.
TATCAGGAATCGCGCGCTCTTTAATTACATAAGAGGCATACTCAATGTAGTTATAGCTTATCAGCCTTCTAAGATGAGTGTTTGTATTATCGTTTACAGCTAGATGATTGCTGTCCATCTCTCCGTCATTTTCCATATCAGCAGAGCTGTTCTCCTGCTGATTTTCAGTATGATCAGATTGCGCGGCATCAATCTCATTATTTATCTTGTTGTCTTTATTTTTATCTAATTCCGACATCTGTTTACTCTTGCATCTAAACTAAATTTTTAACTATATAATCCCTGCGTTCAGGTGTATTTTTCCCCATATAAAACTCAAGAATTTCTGGTACATCACGCATGTAATCTACGTTAACTTTTATTAAACGAATATTTTCTCTGATAAACTGTCCGAATTCAGAGGGAGAAATCTCCCCTAATCCTTTAAACCTTGTTACCTCAATACTTTTATTTCCAAGTTTTTTTACGGCCTTGTCTCTCTCCATTTCATTATAACAATAAATTGTTTCTTTTTTATTTCTTGTCCTGAACAGTGGAGTTTCCAATATATACAAATGACCTGATAAAACCAGTTGTTCAAAAAATGTAAGAAAAAAAGTAATAAGCAGGTTCCTGATATGCAGTCCGTCAACATCTGAATCAGTAGCAATAACAACCTTCTCATATCTCAGATAGTCCATGTCTTCTTCAATATTAAGAGCCTGCATCACATAATAAAGTTCTTCATTTTTATAAATTTTATCAAAGGATTCTCCGAAAGTATTTAGAGGCTTTCCCCTCAATGAAAAAATAGCCTGGGTTTCAACATTACGACATGTCACCATTGAACCTGCAGCTGAATCTCCTTCAGTTAGAAAAAGCATTGAATCTTTGCCTTTTATATTTTTCCCATCTAGGTGGTATTTACAATCTTTGAGTTTAGGAATTTTCAAAGACATTCTTTTAGCCTTTTCTTTGGACTGCTTTTTTACTGCCTGTATATCTTTTCTGACTTTTTCATTATGAGAAATTTTTTCCAGCAGAATTTCTGCATCATCGGTATGCTTGTGCAGGTAATCAGAAACAGACTGTTTTACAGTAGCTACAATCCATCCTTTAATATCAGTATTCCCCAGTTTGTTTTTAGTCTGTGATTCAAAGATTGGTTCTTTAATTTTTATTGCTACAGAACCAACTATTCCATCTCTAACATCCGAACCCTGAAAATTTTTACCTGCATATTCATTAACGCCCTTCAGTATACCTTCACGGAATGCTGAAAGATGGGTTCCTCCATCATTAGTGTACTGTCCATTCACAAAAGAATAATGATTTTCACCATAATTTGTAGTATGACAGAAAGCAAACTCAAGTGTATTGTCCTTGTAATGGATAATATCGTAAAGCTTGTCCTCGCCAACTTCATTTTCTATTAGATCCTGTAGACCTGTCCTGGAATAAAATCTCTCTTCATTAAAATATAGAGATAATCCGCTATTTAGATACGCGTACATCCATAAGCGTTTTTTTATGTAGTCTAAATCAAATGCGTATTTAGGAAAAACTTCATTAGATGGCATAAATACAACTTTAGTTCCGTTTTTTTCTTCTGTATCTCCTTCTTCCTTATGGGTAATTGTGCCATCTTTAAAAGATGCGCTAAAAAATCTGCCTTCTCTATGTGACGTAACAGTAAATGCTTCAGACAAAGCATTGACAGCCTTTGTTCCAACACCGTTCAAACCTACAGAAAACTGAAATACATCATCATTAAATTTCCCTCCTGTATTAATAATTGATACACAGTCAATTACCTTCCCAAGAGGAATACCTCTTCCGAAATCTCGAATCTCGACACTGTTTTCATCAATTGCAATATCGATCCGTTTACCGGCTCCCATTATAAATTCATCAATACTGTTATCTACAATTTCTTTAAAAAGAACATAAATACCATCGTCAGGATGTACACCGTCCCCCATTCTTCCAATATACATTCCAGGCCGAGTTCTAATGTGCTCTAATGAACTCAATGTCTTGATTTTGTCTTCAGTATACTGATTGTCTTTATTCATTTTCTCAATAACAAAAAATTAGTAAATTCGTTTACATTATATCATAAAATATAGAATTAATTTATACAATAAATAATTCTAAATTACTGGAAAGCTTTTAGAACATAAAAAAAGATAAATCAGAGAATCTTACGTCTTACAGCTTCAAATAAAATGACTGTAACAGCCTGTGCAACATTTAAAGATTCAAATCCGCCTGGCATAGGTATATTAAGTGGTATAGAATTCTTTATTTCTTCTACTCCATTAGCTTCATTCCCAAATATTATTACGCTTTTTTTAAAAAGTTTTCCTTCTTCAAAACAATTTTTACCATTTATAGGTTCTGTCCTGTAAATACTGTTATATCCATTCTTATCGGCAGAAGCAAGCAAGCTGCTTAAACTGTCATATTCATGTAAATTAAGAGTAAATTGTGCAGACAAGGCAGATCTGATAGTTTTTTCTGAATATGGATCAACACTTCCTTTCGAATACCATATATCTCTCAGCCCCACTGCAGCACATGTTCTCAGGATTGTTCCGAAATTACCGGGATCAGCTATTTTGTCCAACACAAATATAAATGGGACATTTAACATATCCTCTATTATTTTTTCCGGAATTTCTACAATAAAGATAATTCCCTGCGTACTGACAGTGGCTGAAATTTTTTCAAAAGCGCTTTTATCAAGTAAATAAAAATCAATACCTTTAAAATATTCAACATCAATATTATTTACTGCAACAGCAAACTTTATTATCTCAGGTCTAAAATTATACAATTCTCTACAGGATCTTAAACCTTCACATATGCATAACTTATGCTCCAGCCTCTTTTTCTTTTTATATAAACCTCTTACAAGTTTTTCCTGATTTTTGCTAAAATGATTCAATTTTATTTCCAATGCTTACAGATTACTGTTCTAATCAAATTAATTTATTCTATTCAGTAAGCTTCCGGCTAGTGTTGGCCAACCAGCACATTCCTGCTGGTTTACAGCTGCCGCTTCCTGTAGAAAAGGTTTAGCTTTACTTACATCTCCCAGTTCATAGTAAATTCTTCCTGCAGCATATTCTGCCTGACATCTTACCACTAACGGAATATCTTCTTTAGTGAGTGCTGCAAGCAGTTCTGCAGCCTGTTTTTTATTGCCCTGTTTTTCTATGGCATAAGCTTCATTCACTTTTGCTATTGAAGCAGGATAAGTGTTAAGGTCTCCTTTGCTGAGTTCATTATAAACTTCTGCTGCTTCTTTATATTCATTATTTTTTATCAAAAGAGCTGCAAGTTTAAGTCTTGAATATTTTGTAAGTTCAGCATCAGGATATTTTTTTATAACATTCTGAAGAGTTTGAACAGTTGATGCATTTTCAATTTCGATTACAGCCTGCTTTCCTAAATTACTATGATAATCACTTACAAGCAAGACAGCTCCCACTATAATCACAATACCTATGGCAATATAAACATATAATTTCCAGTGTTTCAACAAAAAATTATCAACAGCATCCAACTCTTTGGATATCAGGTCAACGGATTTAAAATTCTTATTCTGTCTTTTTTTTGCCATAGCCTTACTTTTCTCCTGAGAAATTATGATAAAAAGATTTTGTATATATTAAAACTATAAAATATATATATGCCAATTACTATTTCAATAAATAAAGATATTTATTTGAGATACAAACTCGCAACTAAAGCCTTAAATTAACTTGTATGAAGATTTTATAATACTAAAAGATCCGAGCAATAACGCAGCAAAAACTACAATACATCCAAATTATACTCAATGCCCGGGTACTTCTCCATAAAATAAAAAAACCAAATTGGATTTAAAACCGGCTCAATCAACGGTATCATAATACCCTGTAATGCTGTAACACGTTTAATTGCCATTACAAACAGTACATATATTATAACCCCACCTGAAAAACTCCTAAAATAATTAATCAAAACCAATTTATCGGTAATGTCACGGAACTAATCAAAAAAAATAACAGAATACTACAGTAAGAACATTTCCTATTAATTACTCATGTTATACAACAATATCCATAATTTATAAAATAATTCAAGTATATATGTTTCTAGTTTTCTGAATATCCAATGACCAACACGGAATATCCAGTCATGAATTTAAAAACGAGTTTGATTTGCAATAAAATATTAATTAGATAATTTATTTGCTGTAATAAAAGTCATAAGTTTTGCATCAATATAATCTCCTGATTTTATCTTATCAGAAATAAATTCATTCAGATTATCTGCTTCCACTAAAATTACTTCAATATCTTCTGTAGGTTCTATTTTTTGTTTAGGATTTTTATTTTCAACTAAACTTCCGTCTACTTCTACAAACACAAGGGATAAAGATTCATCACTTAGTCCAGGTGAACTGTATACAGGTTCACTGATTTCTTTCACGTATCCTTTATAACCTGTTTCCTCCATTAACTCTCTCAAAGCTGTTGTAGTTAATTCTTCACCTTCATCAATTAAACCTGCAGGAAACTCTATTATATAATTATCTATAGGCGGTCTATACTGTCGTATTAAAATAAATTTGTTTGACTGTATTATTTTAGCTATTATAACAACTGCGCCATTAGTGGTTCTATTTACATTTTCCCATTTTCTTATTCTGTTTTTAGAATCCTCATAAGTAATTTCCTCAAACCTCAACCATTTGCCTTCAAATTTCGTCTCTTTTTTCAGTATTTTGGGCATATCTATTCTTTCTCTCTCAAAAACTCTTTTTATTTAATAAATATTATCTTTTTCTACTTGATTTTATATATTCGAATATTATACTTTTTTATAATTACTATTCAAATTAAATTTCTCTTAAATTCTACCCGTTTTTTCTAAGTACGAGTCTATTTAAGATTTTATATAAGAAAAATAATTCAATCTATTTTATGCAAAGCAATTAAATTCTACGATCAAGCCATAATGAAAAAATTCAATAAAATGGTCGCTTTAACAGGTGGAATAGGCTGCGGTAAAAGTACAGCCCTTAAAATATTTAATGAATTAGGCTGTTTAATAATTGATTCAGACGAAATATGCCATCAACTTTATGATGAACCAGACAAATTGTTTGAAAGTAAAATACTTACAAGATGGGGCGATAAAATATTAGTCAATAATAAAGTAAATAGAAAAAATATAGCTGAAATCGTTTTTAGCGATGAAAAAGAATTACAATGGCTGAACAGTATTATTCATCCAATAGTATTCAAAAAAGGACAGGAAATTGCCGATAACAATAAAGACAAATTAATAATTTTTGATATACCTCTACTATTCGAAACAGGAATGCATACTAACTTCAGAAAAACTATTGCTATCTGGTCACACAAAAACGTTCAGATAGAGAGGCTTAAAAAAAGAAACTGGAATATTGATCATATCAACAAACGTCTCAAAGCCCAGCTATCGGAAGATATTAAACTGGAACTGTCAGATTACGGGATAATCAACAGCGGAGATATTGAATATTTAAAATTACAATGCAAACAATTAAAAATTAACATAGAAAAGGAAATTTAATATGCCTACAAAAAAAGATGCTGAACCACCTAAAGATGAAGTTCAAGCTGAAAATACTGAACCGAAAAAAACTGTAAAAAAAAGAGTTGTCAAAAAAACAGCTAAACCTGCTGAAGAAAAAAAAGAAGAAATAACTGTAGAAAAAACTGACTCACCAACTCCAGAAAAAAAAGAAGCAGAAACAAAAGAACAGACAAATGAACAAACTGCTCCAAAAGAAAAAGAACAGAGTGCTGAACAGCAGAAACAGTCACAAAATAATAGCCAAAAAAATAACTTTAAGAAATCTTACAAGAAAAATAATTACAAAAAGAATAAAGATGATTATCATCAGTATAGAGACAAGACAGCTCCTAGCTTAGATCTCAGCGAACTTCAGGCAAAAGATATGCAGGAACTCGTGGAGATGGGTAAAAATTTAGATATCGTAGGTCTTGGTGCTTTAGAAAAACCGGAACTTATATTTGAAATATTGAAGGCAAATGCAGTCAAAAACGGTTTAATGTACGGAAGTGGTTTTCTAGAAATACTTCCAGACGGATTCGGATTTTTAAGATCAGCAAGTTACAGCTACCTCCCCTGTCCTGAAGATATTTATTTAAGCCCATCACAAATCAGAAGATTTTCACTAAAAACAGGTGATTTTATTGCTGGGCAGATTAGACAACCGAGAGAAAAAGAACGTTTCTTTGCTATGCTCAAGGTTGAATCCATCAATAATGAACCTCCGGAAAAGAAAAGAGAAATAATACCGTTTAAAAATCTAACCCCCTATTTTCCTACTGAAAGGCTTGTTCTGGAAACAGATACAAATGAATTAAGCACTCGAATAGTAGACTTAGTAACCCCCATAGGTAAAGGGCAGAGAGGACTTATTGTAGCTCCTCCTAGGACAGGAAAAACAGTTCTTCTTCAGAAACTAGCTAACAGTATCTCAAAAAATAATCCTGAAGTATACCTTATAGTACTTCTGATTGATGAAAGACCTGAAGAAGTTACTGATATGAAAAGATCCGTAGATGCTGAAGTTATTTCATCAACTTTCGATGAACCGCCGGAAAGACATGTCCAGGTTGCTGAAATGGTTATCGAAAAAGCTAAACGTATGGTTGAATACAAACAAGATGTAGTAATCCTGCTTGACAGCATAACAAGGCTAGCCAGAGCTTATAATACCCTTCAACCACATAGTGGTAAAATCCTTTCCGGTGGTGTTGACGCAAACGCTCTTCATAAGCCTAAAAGATTTTTTGGTGCTGCTAGAAATATTGATTCCACAGGTGGCAGTCTTACAATTATAGCAACAGCTCTAATCGATACAGGAAGTAGAATGGATGAAGTTATCTTTGAAGAATTCAAAGGAACAGGAAATATGGAGCTTAACCTTGACCGCAGACTTGTTGACAGAAGAGTTTACCCTGCAATCAACGTTGAAAAAAGCGGAACAAGAAAAGAAGAACTTCTTTTACATCCTGATGAATTACAGAAGGTTTGGGGTTTAAGAAAAGCTTTAAGCGGTGTACCTCCGATAGAAGCTATGGAACTTATAATAAGTAAAATGAAAAAAGTTAAAAACAACATTGAATTTCTTATGACATTACACATATAATATCAATTAAAGAATATAATATATTTTTTTATTAATCGTTTTTATTATTTTAGAAATTAACTTTTAAAACTGGAGAGTATTAAAAAGAACAATGGAGACAATAGTATGCCCATATTGTGACGCTGATGTTAAAGTGTCATTAGTAGAAGCCGAAGAGGGTTGCTGCCCTGAATGTGGTTCCAGTATCACACCTTCAACAATTTTCGGCAATCCAAGCGATAGCGATTATGACGATTATGGCGATGTTGACGATTATGACAAAGACTTTGAAGACGATGATGACGATTTGGTTGGCGATTTTGACGATGACGACGACGAAGAAAACGCATATCGGTAAATAATATATTTCGTAGGTAAAATTTGGAAAGATATTTATGAAAAGATTGTTGCATATGGTATTTGTTGCCGTATTGGCAGCAATAGCTGTAACTTCTGTAGTTATGGTATTTCCAGCTTTTCATAAATATCAATCTTTACGAAAAAAGAATTTCGAATCACAAAAAGAGCTGAATTATAATAAAGCTGAATGTATAAGGCTAAGAAAAAAACTAAATAACCTTGACAACCATACGGAACAAATAGAAAAAATAGCTAGAGAAAAATTCAATCTCTGCAAAAAAGACGAACTTATTGTAAAGTTCAAGAAAAATTAAATGAGTAATCCTTATTTAGCGCAATATAGCATGCACCAAGCAATCCTGCATCATTCTCAAGTTCAGCTTTTACTATATTTACGTCTCTATATACTGGCAATACATTATCTCTAAATATCTTATTCAGTTTTTTAAAAACATAATCGCCCTGTGCAGACATACCTCCTCCAACAACAATTGCTTCAGTATCAAGAATAGCTGCAACAGTGATAATACCTGTTGCTAAATTATTCAAAAATTCATTAAAGGTCTTAACTGCACTGGAATCATCATTTTTAACAAGCTTCATTAATTCAATTCCACTTATATTATTGCCAGTTAATTTTTTATAATTATCTAACAATCCACGTGTTGAAGCACACTTATGAAGCGTAGCCTTAGTACCTATATTTTTTTCTACAGAAGATACTCGGATCTCACCCATTTCACCAGCAAAGCCATGGGAACCTGCATATAACTTTCTATTCAATATAATAGCTCCACCTATACCTGTACCTATTGTTATACACGCAATGTTTTTATGATTTTTCCCTGCACCAACCCACATTTCCCCAAGAGCCGCAGCATTCGCATCATTTTCTACAAGAGTTTCAATACCTGTACCTTTTTCTACAAGTTCGACTATTTTACAACCGTTGTAACCTGGAATAAAGAGGCTATAAGTAACCATCCCCTTCTCGCAGTCAACATAACCGGCCGTGCTAATACCGATTAATTTAATTTTATACTCTTTTTTAAATTCATTCGTATATTCAATTAATTTTTCTGGAATAGTTTTTTTACAGTTTGAAGATGGTGTTAAAAAGTTACCTTTTTCAAGAATCATTCCATCATTGGAAACTATTCCATATTTAATTGATGTACCTCCAATATCAAAGCAGCATATATTCATATATTATACCAAATTTAGTTATTTTTATTGTTATATCTTAACATCACTAGTGTTATAATTTATGATTAACTAACTAGCGATTAACAGAGGATGCAATTCTTGTGTAAGTGTGCCGTATTCCGCGGATTGCAATGCTATACGTCAGAATATTTTCCGGTATTGCCATACCAACATAGCCTGTATCACCGATATGATGTAAATCTGTTCCAGCCATTTTACACATTAATGCAATTTGGCGAACGGTAGATTTGTCTGCACCTTCCTGAGATGTTCCTATTGCAGTCATAGTTAACACACCTAAACTATGTGCATATGTAATAAGTTCCCTAGAGTAATCCAAACTGATACCTGGTATTGTCCCCGGAGCCGGAAGCAAAATAACATCAGCTCCGGCAATGCAAAAATTCTTTATATCATCTTTAGTTATTATATTTTCAGCACCCTCGCATAAAATGCCAGATGCATGCATTTTACCCGCAATCAATACTAATTTATCACCAAGTTCTGCTTTTATTGAGCACAAAGAACTACAAATCACCTGATTTGAAATACCATTGCCGGGATTACCTGTAAGCACAATTATACCAGCTCCCATATCAACTGCTTTCTTCGCATTTTCTACAGTTGCCAATCGTCCTTTGCTCAAACTCCAAAGTTCATTTTCTGTATATATTGCTTCTGGATCAACTGGTTCAAGATTAATACCTACGACTCGTCCAGTTAAATGTTTTATAGCCTTGATACAATCTTGTGCTTTTGTTTCAGGTGGTAATCCATTTATCAAAGGATTATTCACATCAAATAAATTTAACAGCAATATATCTGCACCTTGTGATGCAGCAAACTCTGCATTAGTAACACTCATTAGGGCCGGCTGGACGCTACCGATAGTTTCACTTACAATTATACGTCCTTCACTTGCTTTTAGGCCATACATCAAATCGGTTTTCGTTATATTAGATAACTCAGAAGCTTTGCAGTCTAAGTAACGTTTCATGTTTATACCTCCATAATATTTTAAATAAACAGATTAATTAATTAATTAATATCCTAAAAATACAATTTAGTTTCCATTATGCTTTTTTATGTTTACATCTGAAAGATTCTTCAATTTCCTCAATAGATTTACCTTTAGTTTCAGGATAGAATATTAATGTAAACAGAACAAAAAATAAAGTTATAACCGCAAGCAGAAAAAATATTGTACTGTCCCCAATTGCATTACTAACACTCGGATATACAGCCAGTATTATTGTGTTTATCACAGTATTGGCAAACAGCGCTATTGCAGCACCTCTTGCACGAATTCTACTGGGTAATAATTCACTCATTGCAAGCCAGACAGCAATACCGCAGCCAATTGCAAAACTAAGAATAAAACCGAACATACCAACCATCAATAATGCTATCTTAATGTTTGATACATCCAATAATGATGCAAACCCCAATACTAAGAGAAACATAGTAGCCCCAATTGTACTAATAATAAGCAGAGGTTTTCTTCCTATTTTATCAAGAAGTGATATAGCTATAACAGTACCAATTACATTAATTGCCATCACTGTTACACCTATTATCATTGAAACGTGAGATGTAACCCCGTAAGATTTAAGAATGACAGGGCAATATTCAACAATAATATTAATTCCGGTCAATGGTTGCAGACAGGAAACAACAAGCGCAATTATAAATGGAATAAAATATGTTTTTTTAAAGAAAGAATCAGTACCGTCACTCTTATTTTCTTTTCGTAACAACTCCATTTCAGCCATAATAAAGTCAGCTTCTTTTTTATGGTGAACCTTATTAAGTATTTTTTGAGAAATATCCTTCTTACCTCTGAGGAAAAACCAGACGGGGCTTTCTGGAATAATAAAACAAAAAATTAAAAATATTATACCTGGATAGTTTAAGATGAAGAACATATCTCTCCAGTTTCCAGTTTTAGTATAACTCAAATCAATTATGTAGGCAAAAATGATACCAATTGTTAAACAAAGCATATATAAAACAATAGATTTACCTCTAATATGTGCAGGTACGGTTTCTGCCAAATAAGGAGGAACAAGTACTGAAATGATACCAACTCCCATTCCCATTATAAGTCTTCCCCAGAGAACTGACAGGTACCCCTCAGCATAACCGGTCATGAATATACCTGCAACAAAAAGCAAAGCTGCAATCAAAATCATTTTCTTTCTACCGATAAGATCTGCTAAAAAACCGGCAATTAAAAGGGCTATAGCTCCACCTCCTAATACAGCACTAACAATAACTCCCTGCTGAAATGCATTCAGGTGAAATTCTTTAGTCATCGGCTGAAGCGCACCTCCAATGGCACCCATATCAAGGCCATACAAAATCCCAGAAAATGCCGCTACAATGACTATTAATATTGTAAGTTTTTTGAGTTTCGGTTTAGTACCAACCTGCTCGTATTTGTTGATCATTATTGCTGGCATAAATTCTCCCTTTTCTTACATGATTAATAAATTATCTAAATTATTTCGTACAATCAAAATAAACTGTCTTAGTATGTGAATCAAATAATAAATATATGGTTTATACTTGATAAAAGGTAACATATGAATACAATATTATATATTAAATAGAATTAGTAACATATGGATATATCAATAGAGAATAAGCTATGTTTTATAAAGATAAATTCAAAGAAATCCGTATATCTAGAAATCTTTCACAAAGAAGATGTGGGGAATTGATAGGCAAATCAAAAATGACTATTCATAGATGGGAACGGGGAATAAATGGACCTAATGATTCCAGTATAAGATTTATTGCAAAAACATTAAACATATCAGTAAGTGATATATCCGATTTGCGTGAAAACGAAAAACTTCTTCCACATTTCTATAATCAACTTAATAACCTTGACAGAAATACATTTGACATATCCACTAAAACAGATTCGGAAAAAATCAAACTATTTATAACTCTTCAGGATAGACTCGAACAACTATCCTGGGAAAATAATTATTATAAAACTGCTTTTACACAATTCAGCGACATTATGCAGTCAATACGATTTCTAATTTATGAAAAGGATTCAAACCAACGGTATACATTTGTTAATAAATACTTCATGTCCTATTTTAAGATTACTAATGAAAAAGTTGTTTTAGGATTAAAAAATGATGATATATGGAAAGATCAAAACAGTTGGAATGAATTATCAAAGCTGGAAATAGAAGTTTATGAGTCTAAATATAATGTTATTCACAGAAAAATTTCCATTCCAAAACCATTTAGTCCTGATGGAAAAGGCATAGCGACAATAACACCAATATTTGGTAAAGAAGGAAAGATAGAAAAAGTTGTAGGCTCAGTTTTAGATCTTACAGGTGAAGAAGTATTGAGGGAAAAATACTTCTATATGGAATCTGTTCTTGATAATCTTGAACATGTTATATGGATAGTTAAACCAAAACCCTACCGTCACTACCTCTATATAAGTAAAGCAATTAAAAAATTGTATAATCTATATGCTTCTGAGTTTTATAAAAATGTCAATAAATGGCAGGATTTCATAGTTAAGGAAGATAAAAAAAGAGTTTTAGATGAATTTAAAAAAGGAAAAACTGAACTTACATATAAAATTAGAACTGAAGATGGATGTATTAAATGGATTCAGCATTTCATATATATTACAGAAATTAACAATGAAAAATTTGAATTTGGAATCATAAAAAACATAACTGAGATAAAAGAAGCCCAAGAAACAAAAGATCTTTTAGAATTAAATGTAAACACCATGAACAACGGATTAATCATATTTGATATTAATTCGGAAAAAGTAATATATCAAAATAAAGCAGTTAAAAAAATCACAGGATATCCTTCACATATTCTATATAAAGGAGGAATTAAATTTTGGAAAAACCGTATAATTCATTCTGATTTTCTCAAAGAATATGAATTATCTCTATATAAATCTAAAGCAAACAAACAGATTGAATACAAAATCATACGAAAAGATGGTTCTGAACGCTGGATCAGAAGCTATAGAAATATTGAAAAATTCTTAAGTAGAAAATGCTATATTGCTGTTCTGAATGATGTTACAAAAGAAAAAGAGGCTCAGCGTATTAGAGAAGTGCTTCAGATAAGTATAGACTCAATGACAGATGGATTATTTGTAGCAGAAATAAACTCTGGTAAATATGTATATATAAATAAGGCAATAATAGACACATACGGATATCCTCTCGATTTTTTTTATAGTGGAGGAAGAGATTTCTGGCTCGCAAAATGTCTGCATCCAGATTTTCTAAAAGAGCATAATAAGAAAGTATTGTACTCTGATAAACCCCAGTCATATCAATTTAAAATTATAAGATCGGATAAAAGTATTAGGTGGATTGATTCAATAGTTAATACAAAAACAATTTATGGAGAAAAATATTTTATTTCAATAGAAAAAGATATAACAAATCAAAAACAAATTATAAGTTTGTGACATAGCTACCTGATATTCAATTATATAGTGAAGGGCAAATGTCAGGTTAGATCCTAACCTAACTATTACAGCTGAATCTTTGAGGTAAGTTGTACCCCTTGGCAGTCAGAATATCTCTTAGTATGTCTGGCCTGTCAGTTATAAACCCATCTACTCCCCAATAAATCAATTGTTCTATTTTTTTATAATTAAACTCAGTATCTTCTTTTTCAGGCCATCCCCATACTATGACTTTAAGACCTAATTTATGTGCTTCATTAAGCTGTTTTCTGGTTAGATCCATTATATAAGGTTCCCAACAGTAACCTTTTAAATACTTAACCATTTTAGGGAATGAATAATCGTAATCTTTAGGCAGTAATCCCGCTGTCCAGATTTCTTTATCCTTTGCATCAAGTTTTTCTGCAGTATGATCTGTAAGATAAGCTGTTTTCATATCTGGATCAAGTTTATTTAATGCAATTAGACATCTCCAATCAAAGGCCTGCACTTCAGTTCTATTTATCACATTTTCTTCTCTCAGAATTTTTAACAATACTTCAGCATATTGTACAGGTGTTGCACTCAATTCTGGTTTAGTAGGATTATTCTTTATTTCTATCTGAAAACCAACTTCATTTCCTGCAATTTTTTTGACATATTGAATGACTTTTTTTAGTGTAGGTATTTTTGCATATTCTAAAGTTTTTTGATTTGGAAAATATTTACTGTATTCAGTACCCGGCTTTAGCTTTCCAACATTATAAGATTGAATCTGTTTTAAGTTCATACTATGTATAGGTATAGGATTTGTGATCCATTTACCATCTGCATCTCTGGTCAAATTTGGATTTAAACCTAAATCATGAGTAACAACTAAAACCCCATCCTTAGTCATATTAATATCCATATCAACATAATCCACACCCAATCTTAATGATTCTTTAAAAGCCGGCATAGTCTGCTCAGGCAAAAGTCCCCTACCTGCTCTGTGTGCATAGATTTGAACTCTTTTTCCTGGAACGGGTCTACCGTTATACTGTATTACAGAACTAGAATTATGTGTTTCTGTCAAAATAGACAATGACATCAGCATTCATACTCCAAACAACAATTGTCTGATCAAAAAATATCTAAAATATTCTCAGGTTTATATATTATAATATCTGCACCTGCATCCATTAACTCTTCCTTGCTTCCATACCCATATAAAACACCGCATGACAGTATATCATTGTTATTAGCTCCGATAATATCATGTTTTCTATCGCCTATCATGACAGTTTCAGTTTTATTAAGGTGCTCATTCTTCATAATATATTCTATCAATTCAGTTTTATTGCCCAGTCTCCCATCCAATTCACTACCGTAGACTTTTGTAAATAAGTCATATATATTAAGATTCTTTAATATTTTAGTTGCAAATATTCCTGGTTTAGAAGTAGCAAGAAAAATCTTGAAATTCATCTCACTTAATTTCCTGATAGTGTCAAATACCCCTTCATATAAGAAACATTCAAACAGACCTTTTTCTCTAAAATTAACTCTGTAAAGTTCGATAGCTTTTGAAATTTGTTCTTTCTTACTGTTTTTAATTAATGCAGGGAATGAATCAGCAAGAGGAGGACCTATACACCATTCAAGCTCATCATTGGAAGGAATATCTGCATCCATACATTTCAATGCATACTGGATAGAATTTGTAATTCCCTCTTTGGGATCAATAATCGTTCCATCCAAATCAAATAAGATATTTTTTATCTTTTTCATTAACTATCCAGCATTGATTTTAAATATTTAATAACAGCCTGCGGATTAGCTTTACCCCTACTCAGTTTCATAACCTGCCCAACAAAGAATTGAAGAACTGCTGTTTTTCCTTCTTTATACTGCTGTACCTGTGCAGGATTACTTTCAATAGCTTCTTTGACAAAATTTTCTATTACAGATTCATCTGTTACCTGAACAAGTCCTTTTTCTTTGACAATAACTTCAGGAGATTTTCCTGTTTTGAACATATCATTGAAAACAGTTTTTGCTATTTTACCGCTAATAGTTTTATTGTTAATTAACTCAACTAAAAGAGCTAAATCTTCAGGTTTAATCTTTATTTCTTTAATTGAAAGTTCTGATTTTGATATTTCTCTTAATAATTCAGATATAATCCAGTTGGCTAATAGTTTAGGAGTTTTTGTTTTAGTTGAAGCCTTATCAAAAAACATAGCTATATCTTTTTCGGCTGTCAAAACTTGAGAGTCATAATCTGTTAACTCATAGTCTTTCACAAAACGTTTTCTAATATCTTCTGGAAGTTCAGGCAGTTTGTTTCTAAAATCGTTAAGTTCTTCGTCAGTAAATACTACAGGCATCAAATCTGGTTCGGGGAAATATCTATAATCCTGCTCACTTTCCTTTACCCGCATAAGATAAGTCCTGCCTTTATCATCATTCCATCCTCTGGTTTCCTGTACTAAAGAACCGCCTTCATCGAGAACATCTGCCTGTCTGCTGATTTCATAGTTTATTGCTCTGTGAATAGCCCTGAAACTGTTCATATTTTTAAGTTCAATTTTAGTTCCAAACTTTTTTCTCCCTGCAGGTTTCAGAGAAATATTTACATCACAGCGCATCTGCCCCTTTTCCATATCACAGTTCCCGATTGCCCCGTACTGCATAATCTGTTTTATCGCGGAAAGATAAGCATAGGCTTCATCGGCAGAAGATATATCAGGTTCGCTTACTATTTCCATCAAAGGGACTCCCCCTTTGTTATAGTCAATGCCTGATGAATTAGCAAAATGGGTTGATTTAGCTGCATCTTCTTCAAGATGTATTCTTGTGATTCCTATAATTTTACTCTCTATTTCTTTTCCTGAAAAACCTTTGCCGTAAACATAAATCTTCCCGTTTAAACAAAACGGTAGATCATATTGGGAAATTTGATAATTTTTAGCCATATCAGGATAAAAATAGCTTTTCCTGTCGAACTTACTAAACTTTGAAACACTACACTCACACATCATTCCGGCGATAATAGTTTTTTCTATTGCTTTCCTATTAGGAACTGGTAATGCACCAGGCTGTCCTGTGCAAACAGGACATGTTAAAGTGTTTGGTTCATCTCCATATTTATTTGGACATGAACAAAACATTTTAGAATCTGTTTTTATTTGAACATGGACTTCAAGTCCTATAACAACATCATAATCAGACATATGAATTCAACCTTTTCTTAAATTTGCGGAATAAACGATTTAATTTTTCTATTGTCTTCAAGGACTTTAGCGGTTTTCAATATTTGTTCTTCACCAAATGCGGGTCCAATAAACTGTACACCTAACGGTAAATTCACAGATTCAATAATATCAACTGGAACACTAACTGCGCAAATACCGGCCAAGTTAACGGATATAGTATAAATATCAGCTAAATACATTTGAACAGGATCAGTGACTGCTCCAATTTCAAACGGTGGATACGGTGAAGCTGGTGACAATATAACATCACACTTCTCAAAGGCTTTATCAAAATCATTTTTTATAAGTGTTCTTACTTTTTGAGCTTTAAGATAATAAGCATCGTAATAACCGCTGCTGAGCACAAATGTGCCAAGCAGGATTCTTCTTTTTACTTCATCCCCGAACCCTTCACCTCTTGTATTTAAATACATATCCATGAGGTTGGAACTGTCCGCAGATCTCTTACCGTATCTTACTCCATCAAACCTTGCCAAATTAGCACTGGCTTCTGCAGTAGCTATAACATAATATGAAGCAATAGCATATTTTGTATGAGGCAGAGCAACTTCAACTATTTCAGCTCCAAGACTTTTAAGAGTACTTACAGTATCATCAATACTTTTCTGAACACTTTCATCCAGTGCACCATCAATATAATACTCTCTAGGCATACCAACCTTAAGGTCTTTAAGATCTTTACCTGAATTAATTACTGTTTTTAAAAAGTCTGAATTATTTGATCTTGCAGAAGTGCTGTCCTTTTCATCTTTTCCTGAAATAATATCCAATAACAAAGCTGAATCCGCAACATCCTTTGTAAGCGGTCCAATCTGATCAAGACTTGAAGCATAAGCAACTAAACCATATCTTGAAACTCTACCGTATGTTGGCTTTAATCCAACTACTCCACAAAAAGCAGCCGGTTGTCTAACAGAGCCACCTGTATCTGAACCTAATGAAGCTCCTATTTCAGAAGCGGCAACTGCTGCTGCCGACCCACCACTGGATCCGCCAGGAACACAATTTAAATTCCATGGATTTTTGGTGGGAAAATAAGAGCTGTTTTCACAAGTAGACCCCATAGCAAATTCATCCATATTATTTCTTCCAAATAATACAAATCCTTTCTTCCTAAGTTTATCTACAACTGTTGCATCGTATATTGAATCAACGCCAGATAAGATTTTGGACCCGCAGGTGCATGGATCACCTTTTACTGCTATAAGATCTTTAATTGCTATCGGTATCCCGTCATAATCACTCAGTGCTTCTCCGTCACTTCTCCGCTTATCGGATTCTTCTGCCTGTTTAAGAATTTTTTCTTCATCAAAATAAACAAAAGCTTTAATATCCGGTTCTATATCAGCAACTCTATCCAGATAAAGTTTACACAATTGTGTGGATGAAATATCTCCGTTGCAAAGTAATTTTGATGCCTGCAGTAATGTTAATGTTTTTATATCAATCATGATTCACTATCTCCGGATACCACCTGAGGAACTCTTATTAATCCGTCATCTATTACTGAAGGGGCATTTTTTAAAATATCATCAGTAAAATTACCTTTTACAGATTCATCTTCTCTCCATATATTATTAAGTACAGCTGCATGTATTGTAGGTTCAATATTTTCAAGATCAAGTTCAGAAAGTTGATTAACATAACTTACTATATTATTCATTTCTTCCTGTAACTGCTGAATTTCAGACTCGTCTATTTTTAATCTTGCCAATGCTGCAACAGAAGCAACATCAATAGACATATCATCCTTCTGTTTATTATTCTCTGTCATGATTTATCCGTATTTATAGTTTAACAATTTTTTCTATTTCAGATATTGTTTTCTCTGTAGCTCCTACATGTTTCTGCACTGTATTTTTAGCTGTTTCTCCTAATTTAACTCTTTTTTCAGGATCATCCAGTAATTCTTTTAATACAGTGATCAAAGTATCGTCATCTGCGGTCAAAACAGCATTGTTTTCAACCATCATTTTTAATACAAAACGAAAGTTAGATAGTTCTTTGCCTGTGATAATAGGCTTCCCCAGTAAAGCCGGTTCAATTATATTATGTCCTCCGTCATTTCCTGCAAAGCACTTACCCATAACAACTATATCCACATTATTCATAAAGCCCAGCATTTCTCCGGTAGTATCTGCCAGTAGACATTCAACATTTTCACCGCTACATTCATCATTAGATCTTCTATAGTAAACAATGTTGTTCTCTTTCAGTACCGATACTACTTCCGGAGCTCTTTCGGCGTGTCTCGGCACAAATATTAATCTTAAATTTTCATACTCTTTTCGTAATTCTTTAAAAATCCTGATCATTAATCTTTCTTCCCCACCATGAGTACTGGCTCCAAGTATGAAAATATAACCTTCTTTACCAAAAACTTTTTCTAAATCAACATCTTTAAATTTTTCAGGCAAAGCCTGGTCAAATTTCATCGTACCTGTTTTTACAGTGTTCAGATCATTGCATATAATATTCAATCTTTCTACATCCTGATCTGTCTGTGCACACGATAAAGAAACTTTAGATAGAAATGGATTTATAAAACAGCTGAAACGTCTATATCCTTTGAAAGAGTGGTCAGATATTCTTGCATTTACCTGTATCACTTTAATATTTTGTTTATAAGCTTCGCAAATTAAACTCGGCCAAATTTCTGTCTCAAATATAATCAGAGCTTTTGGTTTTATAAGATTCAATGTCTTACGTACAAATAGAAAGTAATCCACAGGACAAAATATTATTACAGCTTTATCAGCTAATTTATTATGGGCTATCTCCTGCCCTGTAGTAGTTGTAGTTGAAATTACAAAGCTAATATTATTATTAAGTTTTTTCCACTTGTTTATAAAATCCACAGCAAGCAGAGTCTCGCCTACAGACACTGAATGAATCCACACAACCTTACCTTTAATATTTTTCAGCAATGCCTTTTTTTCAGCAGAAAATATTGCGAATCTTTCAGAAAAATCTTTTTTCCTCCCACCTCTATTTATATGCTTATAAATAATACCGGGAATGAAAAATAAAAACGCTATGGGAAATATCAGATTATAAAGGAAAAACAACATAATTAAATTACCGTATTTTATTATTGATAAAGATGTGACCAGTCAGGAGAAGTAAGATTCAATTTTGAAGACAGCAGTTTTTTAGCTTTGCCTGTCCATGTATCTACTACATATAACTGTGATTTATAATTAAGCTTTCTGGAGCAAATTACATGCCTGCCGTCCGGAGCCCAGGAAGGACTGAACCAATCACCTGCAGCATTCAAACCAAAAGTTGATGATTCACCGGTTTTCACGTTATAAACAGCAAGTGTATAATGTCTTCCGAATTTGGCAGAATAAACAATTTTACTTCCATCAGAAGACCAGGAAGGTGAAACAGCTTCACTTCCTACAGTTTTTAACCTCGTCGTTCTTTTAGTTGCGATATTGTAAACATAAAGTCCTGGTCTGCCATATTTCAAGTTGGATGCAAAACATATATTCAAACTGTCAGGAGCCCAGCATGGTGTTCCTTCAACTGCATCATTATTAGTTACCCTTCTCATTCTGCTACTGTTAACCTGCTTTATGTAAAGTTCTATTTTTTTATCTCTACTTAAAATAACAGCAAGAAATTTTCCATTAGGAGAAATAACACCTGCATTATTGAGTCCTGGAAAATTAGCAAGGTTATAAAGTTTATTGTTTTTAAAGTTGTAACCTACAACATCAGTATAATTACCTTTATAATATGTGTAGACAAGTAATTTATTATTCATCCCCCAGGAAGGTTCCAGAGAAAGACTTCCATTTCTTGAAATCTGTTTTATATCTGAACCGTCAAAATTACATGTAAATATTTCTTTAGTTTTACCTGAAGAAGATTGAGTTACAAAAGCTATTTTAGAAGCACATATTCCTTTAATACCAAATATTTTCCTCAAAACGGCATCAACAAGCTGATATGAAGTCCATCTGGGATTTTTGCTGTTGATATTCATAGAAACCTGAAAAGATGCTGCACCGCTAATATGAAGTCCGACTCTATTCCCAGAAACTTCACCTGAAAGTGCATATTTGGAAGTACCTGAATTGACAACATCAAACCAACCGCATTTTTTTAAATCTGACAGTATATATTTAGAAAAAGTATTATTCCCCGAAATACCCTTAAAAAGGATTTTGGGATTATTAGAAGTGGCCTGTTTTACTACTGTAATCTGATTTGCATTCACTGTATAGACAATGAAGAGAGCTGAAAAAATACTTATAAAATACTTTTTGTCGATCATATACTACTACACTCCAAAATAATGAATTGAAATTTAATGTTGTTTTTATAATAAATTTAAATGAAGAATTATAAATCTTATTTTAAAAAAAACTATCCAAATAAAATCTTAATACAATTTTAACTATTTAATATTATTTGTTATTTTGAATAAAATACGATATAATTAAACAAAAATAACACCTTTTTGCTAAGCACTCTTAAATAAACACCTTAAATAAATGATTAGCTGAAATTTCAATAATTTTTTATTAAAAATAATATAAAATTAGGTCGACATGAGTAAAAATTATAGAATTTATTTAATAAATGAGTCTTTTTTAGTATAGTTTTAATTTTTTTTTACTACTGAATTAGCTTTTTAAGAAATATTCTATATAATATACTCTTTTTCGCTATATAATTTATTAATTTTTAAACAGAGGTAATTATCTATGGATTGGGTAACATTTTTGATCTTGTTCCCACTAATCCCGGCGATATTGTTACTATTCACTAAGAAGAATTATTCTGCACAAAAGTGGATAGTATTGGTATCATCAGCTCTCATCTGCATAGGCGTAATAGCACTAGCAGTTGAAGACATGGCATCTCCAGGGATTTACTACATTATTCACTCCGGTTTCGCCAATGCAATGGTGGTAGTTGGAGACATTGTACTTGCTCTTACGTTTTTATACGTGTGCCGCAAGCTACCTTTTAAGAAATACTGGATACCTGCAATGGTAATTATACAGTACGGTTTGGTCATAGCCTGGGATTTATCAGGCAGAATTCCTGACATGAACCGATACATCTATGTTGATAATCTTTCCATTATAATGGCATTGGTTATTGGTATAGTAGGTACAATTATTGCAGTTTATACAGTTGATTACATGAAGAAATATCACGAACAGCATACAGAAATATCTGACAGATCTCATCTGTTTATAGCTACAATATTTCTATTTTTCTTTGCTATGTTCGGAATCATCTTCTCAAATTCAATTGACTGGATCTATTTCTTTTGGGAAATCACAACATTATGTTCTTTCATAATGATAGGCTACAGCCGCAAACCTGAAGCTCATCATAACTCTTTCAGAGCTTTATGGATGCTCCTACTTGGTGGACTAGGTTTTGCAATGGCAGTTCTATATGCAGCAGACGTTTGTAAAACAGTAGACTTACAAATGCTTCTCACAATGAAGAAATCAATAGTTCTGCTTCCAGTTCTGCTTCTCTGTTTTGCAGGTATGAATAAAGCTGCTCAGTATCCTTTTGGAAACTGGTTATTGGGAGCAATGGTAGCACCAACTCCTTCATCTGCACTTCTCCATTCAAGTACAATGGTTAAAGCCGGTGTATATATGGTTTTAAGATGTGCTCCAGTACTTCAGAATTCAGCTGCCGGCGCAATGGTTGCAATTATTGGAGGTGTAAGCTTCCTGGCAGGCTCGGCTCTGGCTATATCACAGCGAGACAGCAAAAAAGTTCTTGCGTATTCTACAATAGCAAACCTCGGTTTGATTATACTCTGTGCAGGTATAGGATCTAAGTTCCTATTAGACGCCGCACTGCTGCTGATCATATTCCATGCAGTTGCTAAAGCACTTCTGTTCCTTTGCGTTGGTTCAGTCAGCCAGGTTACAGGAAGTCTCAGTATAGACAATATGCGCGGATTCATTTCAAGACATTTCTGGATCACCATTGCAATGATAGTTGGTTTAGGCGGCATGTTCCTTGCTCCGTTCGGTATGCTGATAAGTAAAATGGCAGTTATCGAAGCTCTTGCTGTAAGAAATCCAATTTTCCCTCCGATAGTTATCTTCGGTGGTTCTTTAATGCTTTTCTTCTATGTAAAATGGATGGGTAACTTAATTACAGTGACAAGTACAGAACCTCCAAAAACTACTAAAGGTTTAGGATTAGAATGGTTCTCTCTACTGGCACTCTCTGTTTTAACAGTTGCTACAGTTATCTGCTATCCTTTTATAGGCAAATACTGGATTCAACCAATGTATGGCTGGACACCAATGTTTTCTGAAGGAGTAGAAATAACTATATTAATCATGCTGGCACTAATAATTGTACCTCCTATCTTTTTCATGCTGCGTAGATCAAAGCTTGTATACACAGAGCCTTATCTGTCAGGTGTAAATGTAAAAGATAGAACAAAATATCTAAATTCACTTGGAAAAGAAGGTGAATGGTCGTTTACCAACTACTATATTGATAAATATTTCAGTGAAGAAAAACTACTGAAAGCAACGATCATAGGTTCGTTATTACTTTGGATTCTTATGTTTTTTATGGAGACACTATAATGAGTACTGCAGCTATAATTTGGATTATTGTATTTATTGTTCTTGCTCCTGTAGTAGGAGGCTATATTGCAGGTGCAGACCGCAGAATAACAGCACGCATGCAGGGAAGAGTAGGTCCTCCTTTGGCACAACCTTTCTATGATGTGTTCAAACTAATGGGAAAACAGAACCTTGTAGTCAATAAGTTTCATGCCGACTATGTGAAATGCTTTCTTATATTCACTATAATAAGCGGATGTATATTCTTCGGCGGAGGCAACTTACTTTTAGTTATTTTTGCTCTTATTGTCGCAGATGTATTTCTAGTTCTCGGCGCATATTCAACCAACTCACCATATGCTCTAATCGGAGCTGAACGTGAACTGCTCCAAATGCTTGCAGCTGAACCAATGCTACTTCTTACTGCAGTTGGTTTATTTGTAGCAACAGGTACATTTAACGTTTCTGGAATGGTGACAACAGATAAGTGTGCATTTTTATTAATACCCGGAGTATTTATTGCATTTACATATGTTTTAACTATTAAATTCAGAAAATCTCCATTTGATTTATCAACATCACATCATGCACATCAGGAGCTTGTCAAAGGACTCACAACTGAGTTTGCCGGGCCTTCATTAGCAGCTTTTGAATTTGCTCATTTTTATGAAACTGTTTTACTTCTTGCAATGGTTTATCTGTTTTTTGCAAATATACCTTGGCTGGGCGTAATCGTAGCATTAGGTATCTATTTCTTAGAAATACTGATAGATAATATCAATGCTCGTATTAAATGGGAATTAATGATAAAATCAGCCTGGGTTGTTACACTGATACTTGGTGTAGGTAATCTATTGGTATTATATTTTATCTATCACTAAAAAGGAGGTTTAAATTATGGGATTTTTCAAGAAATCACCATGGGTTCTCCATTATGATGGATCAAGCTGTAACGGCTGTGATATTGAAGTACTAGCTGCTTTGATGCCAAAATATGATGTAGAACGTTTTGGAATGATTAATACAGGTAATCCAAAACATGCTGATATATTTTTGATTACAGGTTCTGTAAATACTCAGAATATCGATGTAATCAAGAATATTTATAATCAGATGGGTGAACCTAAAGTTGTAGTTGCTGTAGGAGCTTGTGCTACTACAGGCCACTTCTTCTCAGAATGTTATAACACATTAGGCGGAGTAGATAAAGTAATACCTGTAGATGTTTACATCCCTGGTTGCGCTGCACGCCCTGAAGCAATTATTGATGCTGCAGTAATGGGTTTTTCTGCTTTGGAAGAAAAAAAGAAACAATTAAAGAAATAAATATCAGCTAATTGAAAGAGGCTAAATTATGTTTGAAAAGCAAGTAATTGAAAACATAAAAAAAGATGAGTTGCTTGAAAAAGTAGCCGCATTTGCCAAAGACGGATATCGTCTTGTACAGATCTGCTGTACAAGACTTGATAAATTAGTTGTTGACTATAGTTTTGATAAGGATTATAAGTTTACTGATCTGAGACTTGAGTTACCTCTCGAAGGTGCAGAGTTACCAAGTATATCAGGTATTTACTTTGCTTCATTCACTTATGAGAATGAACTGCATGATCTTTTCGGAATTAAAGTTGACGGCATCAATATTGACTTCGGCGGCAATTTTTATCGTATAGACGAAAAAAGACCATTCAACAAACCAGAAACAGAAAAGCAGGAGGCATAAAGATGGGAAAACGAACAGTAATACCATTCGGGCCTCATCATCCGGTCTTGCCTGAGCCAATTCATCTCGACTTAGTGTTGGAAGATGAAGTTGTTGTTGAAGCTATTCCTAATATTGGATTTATACACCGTGGACTTGAACTACTGTGTGAGAAGAAACCTTACCAGGATATGGTATTGGTAGCTGAACGTATATGTGGTATATGCAGTCTTATACACGGCGTAGGTTTTGTCCAGGGCGCAGAGCAGATTATGAATGTTGACGTTCCCGAAAGAGCTCAGTTTTTAAGAGTTTTCTGGAGTGAACTTTCAAGGGTACAGAGTCATATTTTATGGCTTGGTCTAGCCGCCGATGCAATCGGTTTTGAAAGTCTATTCATGCATTCATGGAGAGTTAGGGAACTTGTTCTCGATATTTTTGAAGAAACTACCGGCGGAAGAGTTATTTTTGACGCAGTTAAAGTAGGCGGAGTCAGAAATGATGTATCAAATGAAACTCTTTCTAGAATTGCAAGACAGCTGGATAAAATAGAATCTGAATTCAAACAGCTCTCAGATGTGTTCATTAACGACTTTACAGTTACTCACAGATGGAAAGATGTAGGTATTCTTACAACTGAAGATGCCAAAACCCTCGGAGCAGTTGGACCTATGCTTAGAGCAAGTGGAGTATCAGAGGATATGAGAATGTTGAAGTACGGTGCTTATGAGCACATTGACTTTGAACCTATCGTTGAAAAAGGTTGCGATTGCCATGCAAGGGCTATTGTTCGTGTCAGAGAAGTATTCCAGTCTCTTGATATCATGCGTCAATGCATAGCTAAAATGCCTGCCGGTGAGACAGAAGTTAAAGTTAAAGGATTCCCGGAAGGTGAATTTTTCTCAAGGGTAGAACAGCCTAGAGGCGAGGTAATTTACTACCTCAAGGGTAACGGAACTAAATTCCTTGACAGATTCAGAGTAAGGACACCTACATTTGCAAATGTACCGCCATTAGTGAAAACATTGGCAGGTTGCGATCTAGCTGATGTTCCGGCTATAGTTCTTGCAATTGATCCATGTATAAGCTGTACAGAGAGGTAAATCATGTCTGATCTATTAAAAATGTGCGGTACAATTTTCACCAGTCTTAAAAGAAAGACTGCTTGTGAAATGTATCCAGTAAAACCATCGAGATCATATGAGAAAACAAGAGGCAGCATTAAAATTGATGCAAAGAAATGTACTCTATGTACTCTATGTGATAAAAGATGTCCGACACATGCTATCAAAGTTGATAGAGCAGCCGGGTATTGGCAGATTAATCGTGGTCAATGCATTTTATGCAAAGAATGTGTACATGCCTGCAGACCAGGCGCATTAACCATGGAAAACCAGTATATGGCTCCTACAGGTAATATTCAAATCGATAAAGTAGATGTAGAGTTGAAGACACCTAAGAAAAAAGTAGGTATTAAAACTGAAGAAAAAGAACTCAAGGCTAAAGCCAAAGTAGTAGCACATGCCGAAAAAGCTATTCAAGCTAAAGGTGAAGCTATAAATCCTGCAGACAAAGAAGCTGTTAAGGAAGTAAAAACTAAAGTAGAAGCTAGAGAAGAAGTTATCAAAGAAGAAAAAAAGACTCTTCAAAATGAGAAAAAACCTTCAAAAGAAGTAAAGAAAGAAACAGAAAAAAAATAATAATTTATTAAGTATCTGTTTTTAGGAATAGAGGCCGTTGAATTTATATTTCAATGGCCTTTTTTTTGTTTTTTATTTATACATTGTTTTAATTTCTAAGACTGCAATGGCATATTAAGTTTAATTATTTTAGCATCATATATTTTAATTTTAATTTGGGGAGTATTTATCTATGAAAACAATTATTGAACCTTTCAAGATCAAAATGACAGAACCTATAAAAACCACTACTAGAGAAGAGAGAATAAAAATTCTTAAAGAGGCTCAGTATAATGTTTTTAAAATAGATGCAGATAACTGTATTATTGATTTATTGACTGATAGCGGAACCGGAGCAATGTCTACGGAACAGTGGGCTGCACTAATGCTGGGTGATGAAAGCTATGCCGGCAGTAAATCCTGGAAAAAATTCGAATCAACAGTTAAAAAAATAACTAATACTAAGCATGTATTACCTACACATCAGGGAAGAGCAGCCGAAGCTATTTTAGCTCAAATCTTGCTAAAACCTGGTGATATCATCCCTAATAACAGTCATTTTGATACAACAAGAGCAAATATAGAATTTGTTGGTGCCAAAGCTGTAAACTTATTGACAGATCAGGGGCTGGATCCTACCTTAGATATTCCTTTTAAAGGTGATATGGATATAGACAAATTAGAGAATTTTATTATGGATAATGGGAAAGAAAATATTCCGTTTGCCATGATAACGGTTACAAATAACACTGGCGGCGGACAACCTGTATCGATGAAGAATATAAAAGCCGTAAAAGAAGTATGTTCAAAATATGGCATTCCTTTAGTTATTGACGCATGCCGTTTTGCTGAAAATTCATATTTTATACATGAACTTGAAGAAGGATACCGGGATAAATCACTGCTTGAAATAGCACAGGAAATGTTTTCATATGCAGATGCTGCAACCATGAGCTGCAAAAAAGATGGAATGTCAAATATCGGCGGTTTTCTCATATGTAATGATGATAAATGGGCAGAACAGTTTACTAATTTATTAATTCTCCGTGAAGGTTTTCCAACATATGGGGGATTGGCAGGAAGAGATTTAGAAGTTATAGCAGTTGGATTAATGGAAGCATTGGACTATGATTATCAGGTTTACAGACATGCAACTGCGTCATATCTGGGAAACAACTTAGAGAAAAGAAATATTCCTATTATGAAACCTGTTGGCGGACATGCTGTTTTTTTAGATGCAAAAGCTTTTCTTTCACATATCCCGCAACTGGAGTACCCGGGAATAGGACTTGTTAACTCTCTATATATAGAAGGCGGTATACGTGCAGTAGAACTGGGTAGTGTAATGTTCGGTTCATTTGACGCAAAGGGTAATGAACTCCCCTCTCCTCTGGAACTCGTAAGACTGGCGTTTCCCCGCCGAGTTTATACGCAAAGCCACTTCGACTATTTAATTGAAGTTATTAATACTGTATGGAATAAGAGAAAAGAAATTCCTGGCTATAAAATAACATATCAGCCTGAATTTCTCAGACATTTCACCTGCAGTTTTGCACCTTTAAAAAAATAAAAACATATTCTCAGTATATTCCTTAATTCTTTGAGTTAAGGAATATATTTTATCTATTCCACCTAATATTAATATATTCAATGGCTTCTTTTATATTTAATTCTCTTGTGCTTACACCGGTTCTTAGATAAAATTTAGCATTATTTCCTTCTTTAACATATACTGGCTGATGGGCGGGCATTATTACAACTCTGCAAATATCCAGATTATTTACTTTATGAAATACGACCAATGCCAGTCTGCAGATATTAGCTCCCAATTTTGATGCAATTGCAGTCATTATAACCTGTTCAAAACCATCTCTGTCTTTTTTCTTCAAAGTAGTGTAATCTTTTTCTATACCTATTGGTTTACCATCGTCATCCACACCGATAATCAAAGTTCCACCATCTGCATTCATAAACCCGGCAATGGATTTTATAATTACATTCTCTAGATTTCTATTTAATTTATTTTCTTTCACATCCCATCTGAACGAAGATTTGAATTCAAGAATTGCACTTTCCCCTCCGCCTATTAAGTTTGGAAAACTTTTCTCTAATTCGCTGCTTAACTGTATTATTAACCTGGAACGTTTGTTATGGAATTCAAAAACAATCATACTTCCAACACCTAAAACAGCTCCGAGAATACCAAAAAATAAAGTTTGGTATGGTTCAGAATTACCACTGACCATATTGATGGTTTTTGTAAAAACATAAGTCCATACGGACTGGTTCTGTGTATAATAAGGGAATTCATAGTAAGAAACTATTTCATGTGCAGGGCATAATATAAAAAGGCCTACAGCAGCCCCTATGACAATAGAAAATACAAGGATACTATATCTATTTGTATATTTTAAAAGGACTGGTAAAAAAATTCCCTTTTTATGTTTGAATATCATTTAATTATATCTCTTTTATTAAAAATCAAATATCAAGAAGATGTGCTCCATCGCCAACACCACAGACAAAAGTCTGAGGATCAACACCTGTCTGCAGCTTGAATGCAGTAGCAATTCTTTCTTTATACTGATCAGCCATATCTCTTTTTACTAAGTGAATCGAAATACCGCCAAATCCTCCTCCGCTTAATCTTGCTCCTGCACAACCGGGAATATTTTTTGAAAGTTCTATCAAATAATCCAATTCTGGACAACTATTTTCAAAGTTTTCTTTTGAACTTTTATGTGATTCATATAAATAGGAACCAAAAAGTTCAATATCACCTTTTTCCAAAGCTGCAATACTATTCTGCACCAAAGTGTTTTCGGAAACAATATGCAAAGCCCTTTTAAAGTCAATTAAATCAACTGAATCTTTAGCTTTATGAAGCATATCGATAGAAACATCACGTAAAGCTTTTATTTTCGGGAATATTTTCTTAATACCACAAACAGCTCTTTCGCAGCTTTCACGTCTGGCATTGTAATCAGAATCAACTAAATTGTGTTCAATCATTGAGTTGACAATTACGAACTCATAATCAGAAGGGAATTTTACAGTTTTCAAAACTTCAACACTTCTGAAATCACATAAAATTAATTTATCTTTTTTACCATAAACAGAGCTGAACTGATCTAAAAGTCCACTTTTTAGTCCCATATAATTATTTTCAACTCTCTGCCCCAGCTTAGCCCATTCTTCAGGCTCAAGTTCAATTCCGTATAATTTACCCAAAGCAAAACAAGTAGAAATTTCCAATGCCGCAGAACTGCTCATTCCAGCAGATAAAGGAACTTCACTTGTCAAACCGGCATCAAACCCCTGTAATCCAGAACTCTGAGCTATTTTAGATAATTCAAATGCGACACCCTTAATGTAATCCGACCATAATCCGGGAGTTTTTTTATCTAATTCATCCATTTTAAATTCAGCAGCTTTATCTATATCAAAAGAAGTAATTTTGCTAATAATACTATCATTTTTCTTGACTGCAAAAATCGTATATAAATCGGTAGCAGCACTAAGAACATATCCTTCATTGTAATCAGTATGATTTCCCAGTACTTCTATTCTTCCTGGAGCTGAAGCTATAACTTCCGGTTCAGCATTATATAGATTTGCGAACTTATTGCTTATGGTTGATTTATTTGGCATGAATATTTCCTTTGTAACTTTTATCTAAAATATTATGAGTTAATTAAATAAAAATACTTCCTGTTTACAAACGTTCAAACGCTATAATTAAATTGCTGATCAGTATAGTTTGTTCTCTATATTTATTATATAATAGTATAAGATGTAATTATCCAATTTTCATATTTAGCTATTTGTATTTCAAATGATTATTAAAGAAGATTTAACTTATGACCAGAAAGTACAGGGGAGGAGACACCTTCTTCTATTTTCTTTTTTTAACGGTGTTTCCCATATATGCATAACTGGAAATATTCTGGTTCTTTTTCTACTCAAATCCGGTTGCAAAAGCTATATTGCAATTGTAATATCTTCTTTATTTTATATCGGTTCAATAGCTGTTATTTTTTCAAAATTCTTCATCTCCAAATGGGGTTCTGCCTCGACAATGTCTGTTACATTATTCTTTAGAGGAATATCAGCATTGCTATTAGCGTCAACTCCTTTCATTTTACTGCATACCAATGACAAAAACATTATAATGATACTGCTTCTTTTATTTTCCTTAATGTATTTCATTTTTAGATCTATAGGTGCTCCGGCTATGCGGCCATTATTTGGAGATTTAACTGATAATGAAAACAAAGGAAAATACACCTCAAGCTATTTCCTCTATTACAATATAGCAATGCTGATTTTTATTGTTGTAAGCTTCTTTTTACTTAGGCATAATAAGAGATTAATTATGTTTCAGCTTATAATCGGAATTGGTGCAGTAACCAACTTCATAAGCTGTTTTTTATTGAGCAGAGTAAAAGAAACTGAAACAGCAGAGTTATCTTCAAGATCAATTGATGTAGCCAGCATATATAAAAAATTCTGGCTAAATAAACCTGTCCGAACATTTTTCATTGCAAGAGGCTGTTCTATAGCAATATGCGCCATCATTGTACAGGTATCAATAATAACATTGAAAGATATTTATAATGTCACAGATTCATTTGCTCTTATATTCACAATCATACAGTTGGTAGGAAGTATAGCTTTGACATATATCAATAAAATAATATCTGAATATACAGGACCTAAACCGTTAATGATAATTTATGTATTCTGTCTAATGTTAATATCTGCACTGTGGGTATTTTCACCTGTCAAACTGAATATATACCATGCGGCAGTAATATTTTTTCTTGGTGGGATATCAATAAGCGGTATCACTGCAAGTTCATTCCACTACTTCCTTTTAATTACACCTCCTGAAAATACTGTAGGATATTCTCTGATGTTCAGTATTATAACCGGTTTAATTGCCGGACTGGCTGGAATTATAATCGGCGGTGGTTTAATAAAACTGTTATCATTAATAACTGCAAACCATTATCTTATGTATAAGTATTTCTATTTTATTATGCTGCTGTTATGCATTCCTGTGGTTTATATGCTTACAATATTAAAAAGTTTCACTGACTGCAGTGTAAGCAAAGTATTAGGCCTTCTTCTTTCTGCTAAAGATATGTCGACACTATATTATGTAAATAAAATTGAGAAATATGAATCTGTAAACACTGAATACAAAACAGCAGAAAGATTAATTTACAGCAGAACAAAAATATCAGAGCAGGCTATTATTTACTACTTAAAATCACCTAATTCTTTAATACGACTCAAAGCATTAAAAGCATTATTTAACGTTAAAATTTCTAAAAAATTTTATCCTGCACTATTAAAAGAACTTGAGACGGGAGAACATTCCACTGGTTTTTATGTCGCTCATATCGCAGGAATAAATAAAATGCACAAAGCGATTCCTTTGCTGCGTAAGTACCTATATTCCAGAGATAACATGTTAAAAAGCTACTCAATGGTGGCATTAGCTCAACTGGAAGATAAAGATAGCTATAAGACTATAGAGAATATTTTTAAAGAAACAGAAATACCTATGATACTCCTGAAAGGAGCTATAGCAATGTCCATGTTTGATACTGAAGATTATGTAGAAATAGCTTTGAAGAAATTAGTTACTGTAGAATGTCCATGTATTATACAGTGTGAAATATTATATTATGTAGCTAAGGCCATAGGTATCGGTGATGATTTTTATATATTCTTAAGACATTATAATGAAAAGCAGCAAGACGGTGTTTACTGGATAGTAAATCTTCTTAAGAAAAATAAAAAACTTAAAGATGCCTATAAAATGGTTGAGCGTTTTTATCATAATGATGAGTTAAAACTTGAAACGATAGACTATTTATACAATAATTTAGCCCAATATAAAATAGAAGCTAAAGAATTGATAGATGTTATAGAACATACTCACGAAACAAAAATTGCAAATGAGATTATTTATTTAATGTTTATCCTTCTCAATAAAATAAATAGATAATGTCATAGCAGTCAATAAATTTGAATTTACCTTTATTTCCTATTTTACAATTGATTAATTAAGATATGTGTATAGTATCATTGAATTATAATAATTTAGATATTATAATTTTAAGTATTATCTACTAATTTCGAGTTAATAATTTTTAATTTTCATATGAGTTTTTTTATGCCAAAAGTTAAGCAGAAATTTTGTGCAGTTACCTGCGCTATTGTATTGTTGCTTACTATATTTTCTTTCAATACTTTTGCAGAAAAAGCTCTGGCTCCGGAAAAAAACTTTGGTATAATCGCAAGAATTAT
The DNA here is from genome assembly GCA_036011305.1 of Victivallales bacterium. Lineage (GTDB taxonomy): Bacteria > Verrucomicrobiota > Lentisphaeria > Victivallales > GWF2-38-69 > DASCNA01. The sequence goes on along the minus strand of DASCNA010000265.1, from coordinate 7,774 downwards.
AACGGCAGTACTTGCAGGTGAGCATTACATATACAAATCTGATGAGAAAAAGCTTTCGAAAGAATTTTTCAAAGAATATCTAAACAGCCTTGACCCAAATCATATATATTTTACAGAAACAGACATCACTTATTTAAAACAGGCTGCAGGACCTTCATTATATAACAAACTGCAGAATGGAGACACATCATTTGCATTTATAGCGTATAATAAACTTCTTCTTAAAGTTGAAGAAAGAGAAAAATATACAGCTGAACTGATTAAAAAAGGTTTTGATTTTACAAAAAATGAAAATTATATATTTGACAGATCAAAATTAGCCTGGGCGAATTCAAACAAAGAATTGGACGAAATATGGAGAAAAAAAATTAAAAATGATATCCTGACATTCCGTCTGATGAACAAAATAAATAAAGAGAAAAAAGGAGCCTCAGATAAAAAAGAAAAGAAAAAATCAAAAATTATTAAATCTCCTGAAGATAGAGTTTTAAAAAGACTTAAGTCGTACAGATTATATTTAGCAGAAAATGAGCCTATCGATGTATTAGAGATATATTTGTCGACTCTTTCACATATTTATGATCCTCATTCTTCGTACCTTTCTCCTAGATCTTCAGAAAACTTCAACATACAAATGCAGCTCTCTTTTGTAGGAATCGGTGCACTTTTATCATCAGAAGACGGTTATACTAAAGTAGAAAAGATTATTCCTGGAGGCCCGGCAGAAAAAGCGAATGAACTTGAAGCAACTGATAGAATTATTGCTGTAGGTGAATCAGAAAAAAATCAGATAGATATAATCGATATGCCATTGTCTAAGGTTGTTAATAAAATCAGAGGGAAAAAAGGAACTAATGTATACTTAACAGTTTTAAAAGGTTCAGAGGGCACTCAGGCAATACCTAAAATTATTTCAATAAAAAGAAATGTAGTAAAACTAAAAGATTCTGAAGCCTCTGCTAGTATTGAGGACATAAAAGACAGCAATGGTGTTAAACACAAAATAGGGATAATAACTCTCCCTTCATTTTATTATGATTTCCAGGGTGCATTCAAAGGAGAGAAAGATTTTAAAAGTTCCACAAGAGATGTAAGAAAAATACTTGATAATTTTAAAAAAGAAAAAGTTGATGGTGTCGTAATAGATTTACGCTCAAATGGAGGTGGAAGCCTCAAAGAAGCCATTGAACTAACTGGTTTGTTTATCAAAAAAGGACCAGTAGTGCAAACAAAAAATTCACGTGGAAAAGTATACGTCGAGGAAGATCCTAATACACAAATTAGTTATGATGGCCCATTACTTGTGCTAGTAAATAAACTAAGCGCATCCGCTGCAGAAATTTTTGCAGGAGCTATTCAGGATTACAAGAGAGGTGTAATTGTTGGTGATAAAAGCACACATGGTAAAGGTACAGTGCAAACCGTTGTAGACTTGGCCAGAGTACTTTCAAGATTTAATCTTGGTTTCAATCCGGGTTCAATTAAACTTACAAATGCAAAATTTTACAGAGTTAATGGAAGTTCAACACAAAATAAGGGCATCAATCCTGATATAACATTCCACTCATTTACCGATTTTATGGATTTAGGAGAAAATAGTCTTGATCATGCCCTGCCCTGGGATGCAATTGAACCAGTATCTTATGATGAAAGTAATCGTCACATTAGCGAAATATTACCTGAATTAAAAAATAAATCTTCAGAACGGCAACAAAATAGTGATGAATTTAATAAACTTAACGACTCGATCAGTTTATTTCATAAATTAAAAGAGAAAAAAGATATTTCTCTCAATGAAGAAAAACGCTGGAATGAATACCAGGAAGAGAAAAAAGTTTTAGATAAACAGAAGGATATTTCAAAAATTATTGCTATAAATAATACAAGAATCGATAAAGATGACAAAGACAAAAAAGGAAAAGACCTATTTTTGAACGAAAGTATTAATATTTTATCTGATTATATTGATTATTTGAACAGCATTAAGAGTAATGAGAAAAAAATTGCAATAAATTAAAAAAACTGTAATTTTACTTCCTTGACAATTTACTTTTCTATAGTATCTTTTAAATCTGTTAATGAAACACGCGAGTGTAGCATAGTGGTAATGCTCCAGCCTTCCAAGCTGGCTAGGAGGGTTCGATTCCCTTCACTCGCTCCATTTTTTTAACGGTGGGATTGCGGAGCGGTCAAACGCAGCAGACTGTAAATCTGCCCTCTACGAGTTCGGTGGTTCGAATCCACCTCCCACCACCATTTTTTTACCCCCATATAGCCTCAAAAAAAACAACTTGCTTTACTAATATATACGTCATTTTACATTGTTTGGAAACATAAAAGGGGCATAAAAGGGGCACCTGTTATTTACATTAAATTTTTATGATATTTTAAATATTAAGACATAATATTAAGCATCGTTGTTTTTTCTAGAAAATTCTATTTCTAAAAACTTTAGAGTATATAAAAATTAATGTGATTAAAATACATCTCTGCTGTTTAACGCTTTTTGAATACTATCACCGCCTGACAATTCAGACAATACTTCTGTTCTCGAAAGTTCCTGCCCGGTAATAGCTGATATAGACTGCAGAATTTCAAAACGCATCTTCTCCGCATCCTGGGAATAGAATGTTGCACCGAATTTATCAAAGGTATTTTTAAGTTTATTTAATTTCTCGTATTGTTGGATGTACCCGTTAACAAGGTTTTCAGCGTTGATGAGTTGATATGTCTCACTTGGTTTTTTGCTGTATTGAGTCTGTTCATTTCCTGGCAGAGTTTCTATTTCCATAACTTCTATTAAATATATTCTATTCCTTTGATCTGTTACTGTAATTTTTATATCCAACTCAACACCATCTAAGAACATAGTAAAAAAATCTATGCATTGCAATAACGTTAGGATCATTACTTCTATCTGCCTGTTCTAAGAATATTATGCTCAACACTCTCTTTCGGGATTTCAACCATATTTCTGTCCCTAACCTTATTGTGGAAGAAATTATTCAAAATTTTGTATCAATATATGACATGCAAAACAAAACTATGAATTAAAGTGACTACACTAGCATAATGAATAATTATTGTTTAGTCTGTTTTAAAATTAACGATATTCTGTCATTATATACTTTTAATAAACCATTTTTTTCATCTTTCAACCTGAATATTAATTCTATATTTTTACAAAATATGTATAAATGTTTATCATTAATTTTGTAATTTCCTGTAAAGCTTTCATGCATCCAAAGTGGTAAAAATATTTGTGCATTAAAATTGTTAGAATAATTAAATTTTATATTGATTTTATTTATTGACATAAAAAAACCATTTGCACGGTTTACTTTTATAGATTGCCATACTGATCCATTCAAACTTAAAGAATTAAATTTATTAGTATGAGACCAACCTAATAATGGTATGTATAAAGAAAAACAAAACAAAATAGAAATAGAAATAATTTTTTTTGTCGCTAATTTCATTGATAATATTTATATATTTTATAATTAATTTGTTTGCAATATATTGAATATAATATCCTTAAATATGTTAATATTATTAATGGATAATGATATAGATTCACATATCATATTTATGTGATAAATAACGTTCAATCCTAATATATTTTAGGCGAAATAATGGATAAACAAAAAAATACATCTCCTTTAGTAATTATTGTTAACTTTTAACTCAAATTACTAACATTACAAATGGTACTGATTTAAGGGGTAAGGCCACTACCAGTACTCATAAAATCTAAAGTTTTGGAGTCAGGTGCATAAATTTGAAGTGTATAGTAGTAAGAATCATTTATCTGTATTAAGAAAACCAATAGCATCTGAAATATCTCTCTTAGCTCTTCTTAACAATTTGTATACATGTGAGTAATTCAATGTTTGTTGATTAATGATATTAATGTCCTGTAAAATATTACTGAGACTTCTAGTTAATTCATCCTGCTTATTCATAATAATCCTCCCTATTATAAATATTTAAAAAATGTCTAACAAAATAATATTATTTTTTATATAACCAGCACGTAAATGCACCTAAATTTAAATCATTGAGTAAACATGAATCACAAATGTCAATTTTTGTACAATTTGAAAATTCTTCACAAAATTGTTTTTGTAATAATCTTAAATCACTTTTATGTATATTTAGTGTTGGTTGTTTTAAGTTATTCATCAGTGTATCCCTCTTATTAGTATATTAATTGTGCAAATCTATGCAATGAATACCAATTGTTTTTTCAATTGATTTAATTGCTTCTTTAAGTTATTGATTCTCTTGATGTAGCTTTTCTCTTTATTATTAATCAGTTTTTCAATTCCATCAAAGAAACACAATTCGATAATCTATGAAATTACAGCATAAATATTTTCATTTTCAGTTCCCCTTGTATGCTGAAATAACCTATTAACACTTTGTAGATCATCTTGAATAGCATAGTGATATGGTGATTCATTTAATCTTATATGAATCAGAAGATCACTACTTTTCTCAAAATATTTTCCACAGTGACAACAGTAAATTGTATTCAATCTCTTTTGCATAAATAGATTTTTCTTTAAATTTTCATTGTTAACTTCTCCAAGATAAACTAAAACCTAGGAGAAAACTTGTGATGGTAAAAATTATACCATCATTCAATATATGAACCTGTACATTTAAAATCTAAACTATTACCTTTCATAGCTATCTTTAATTGCTTATCTTGTACTAGTGAACCTGTAATTATCATATTTGCGACTATAGGCTCAATATCCTGAGAAAATACACGTTTTAAAGGCCTGGCACCAAAAGCAGGTTCGTATCCCAAATTAATTATATTTTCTTTTGCTCTTTTAGTTATACTTAAGCTGATATGCAATTTATTTAACCGTTCTGAAAATTTCTGAATCTGTATATCTGTAATCTTCCCTATATCCTCTTTAGATAATCTATGGAACACAATTATTTCATCTATTCTATTTAAAAACTCAGGTCTAAAGTGTTTATGCAATTGAGCTAAGACCGCGTTCTTTGTTTCGGGAGAATTTCCGTCGTCTTCTAACAAAAGCTGACTGCCAATATTAGATGTCATTATTACAATAGTATTTTTAAAATCTATTACTTTACCTTTAGAATCAGTCAATCTTCCATCGTCCAGTAATTGTAATAAAATATTAAATACATCTGGATGAGCTTTTTCTATTTCATCGAAAAGTATTACCGAATAAGGTCTTTTTCTTACTGATTCAGTCAACTGTCCACCATCATCAAAACCTACATAACCAGGAGGTGATCCAATGAGTTTAGCCACACTGTGTTTCTCCATATATTCTGACATGTCTAACCTAATTATAGATTTTTCATCATTAAATAGGTTCTGGGCCAAAGCTTTGGCTAATTCTGTTTTTCCAACACCGGTAGGACCAAGAAACATAAATGAACCAGTCGGTTTATTAGGATCATTTAAACCTGACCTGGATTTAATTACTGCATTCGTAATTGCTTTTACTGCATCATTTTGTCCTATTACTCGTTTATGTAAGCTATCATTAAGGTTAATTAGTTTTTCCCGTTCTTTTTCCATCAATTTATTTATAGGAATATTTGTCCATTTGGATATAGTAGTGGCTATATCATCTTCATCAACATATTCCTTAAGCATTTTGGGAGCATTTCTATTGTGTAAAAGTTTATCTTCCAAATCACTTAATTTCTTATTTAAATTAGGAAGAATTCCATGTCTTAACTCTGCTGCTTTTTCCAATTCTTTATTCCGCTCTGCATCATGCAATTTATTTTTAACATTTTCAATACTTTTTCTTAAAGTTCTAATGTCAAGGATAGTGTTTTTTTCTAACAACCATTCTGTATTCAGAGTTTCTACTTTTAATGAAATATCTACTAATTCTTTTTTAAGAGTATTTATTTTAATCTTGGATTTTTTATCATTTTCTTCATCTTTCAACCCTGCAATTTCAATTTCTAATCTTGTTTTTCTACGTTTAGCTTCATCCAATTCCATAGGACAACTATCTGCCTCTGTTCGAAGCTTCGCAGCTGCCTCATCAAGTAAATCAATAGCTTTATCTGGTAAATGTCTATCTGTAATATAACGTGCAGACATTTCAGAAGCTGCTATAATGGCACTGTCTTTTATTTTAATACCATGATGTATTTCATATTTATTTCTTATCCCCCGGAGTATTGAAATAGTATCTTCAATGGTAGGTTCATTAGCTGTTACTGATTGAAATCTTCTCTCAAAGGCAGGATCTTTTTCAATATGTTTTTTATATTCATCAGTAGTGGTAGCTCCTATACAGTGAATTTCTCCTCTTGCCAATGAAGGTTTTAGTATATTACCGGCATCCATTGAACCTTCAGACGCACCGGCACCAATAACAGTATGCAACTCATCTATGAATAAAATAATTTCTCCTGCACTCTCAGACACCTCTTCCAGAACACTTTTTAATCTTTCTTCAAATTCTCCTCGATATTTTGCACCTGCAATTAAAGATCCCATATCTAAAGCTATTATCTTCTTTCCTAAAAGTCCGTCAGGGACATCTTTTTCAGTGATTCTTTCTGCCAACCCCTCAATAATAGCTGTTTTTCCAACACCTGCTTCTCCAATAATCACAGGATTATTTTTTTTTCTTCTCGATAATATTTGAATTACTCTTCTAATTTCATCATCTCTTCCAATTACAGGATCAAGTTTACCTTTAAGAGCAAGTTCTGTTAAATCTCTAGAATACTTATGAAGTATTTTCTCTACATTATCTGGTTCTTCGAATTCATTAAAACAATCATCAAACTCATTATTTTCAAGAATCAACTTTCTGATTTTATCATTTTGAATATCAAATTTTACGAAAATATTATTACACTCCAATGAATTTTCTACTAAAGATAAAAATAAAATTTTTGTTGATATTTTCTCCATCTCAAATTGTTCTGCTATTTCTTTTGCTGAAGAAAGTACGTTTTTTAAGTCTTGTGATGAAAGCATTTGGATCACATCGTATTTTTTTTTGCAGGCTGAACATTTACCAAGTATATTTTTTAATTCACCCTTAAAAGAATTCAAATCTATATCAAGATTATTAAAAAATTTAAAGATAAATTTATCTTTTAAAACAATCAATTCATATAAAACATGTATAGAACTCATTTCAAAATGCTGACATTGATGCGTTAGCTCCTGAGCCTTCAATAAAACGTTAATAGTTTTTTGGTCGAAATTATTATTATTCATCTTTTATCCTTAATATATAAAATTCAAATTATTAGATTTTGATATTTTGAAATATAATTTTTCTTTCTCTTACAATGCCACTATGATATAACAAAAAACAAGACTTCCTATATATATTGACTATATGTCCCATTTATGGGATAATATTTAGCATTAAAAGTAAGATTATTTTATTATATCTTTATGCAATTACGTACATAGTTATATTGTTTACCCCCACCATTAATATCAATTATTTTACAAATTGATTTTCAACTTAACTACAATCCCTTTGTAATATTATCTCATTTATTTTCGTAATAAAATTCAATTGCTGGCTACAATTCAGACAACTTAGATTTAAGGGCATCAGCTCCTAAACCTTTTCCTCCTGCAACGTCAGACAACTTAGATTTAAGGGCATCGGCTCCTAAACCTTTTCCTCCTGCAACGTCAGACAACTTAGATTTAAGGGCATCGGCTCCTAAACCTTTTCCTGAAGTAACTCAGGCTTGCTGTCGATAAATTTCTTGCTGTTTTCTC
>DASCNA010000264.1:0-12505 GCA_036011305.1 Victivallales bacterium | reverse complement strand
CTTATGTCTTGCTTCAAGGCAGTTTAATGAGTTGAAAATATATCATATCGATGTACTAAAGCATATGTCTAAGTTCTTCAGAAAAGTATATGCAGATTCATATATAAATATAGTCAGTAAATCTCCTAATTTATATAGGCATTTATACGATATGACAGATCATGATAAAGACACTAAAGTAATCATGAATCATATGAGATATTTTTTGGAAAATTTATTTACACTGTTTCTGCGCAATCAGTTAAAAAAATCAAACCTGACTGTATTGTTTTTACGCATTTTCTTCCTGCTGAACATTTTAAAAGAACCAGAGCAAAAGATAAATACGCCAAAACATATGCAGTAGTTATAACAGACTATGATGTGCATTGGCTTTGGGTTCAAAAACATATTGATTTATTTTTTGTTGCTACTGAGGAAATGGCAATAAAACTTATAAGTAGAGGAATAAAAAAAGAGAAAACATATGTTACCGGTATTCCTATAGAACCTGCATTTTCTAAATCTTACAGTAAACTACAGATCAAAAAGAATTTAGGTCTTAAAGAAAATCTTAAAACTATACTTTTTATGTCCGGAGCCTACGGTGTAGGTAAAATTAATGTGTTGATTGATCATTTAATGAATAATATATATACTGGTAATGATAAAACCTGCACCATCTAGTCTGCGATCATTTTAGACCTTAAATTCTGTTATTCTCATTAAAATATTAATTTTCACAAAGGATAGCAGATGATAAAACATAAACCCCACATTGTTAAAAAATGGCTCAGAATATTTGTATTGAGCTGACTTCATTAATAAATTAACAATAAAAAGCCAATATTTAATCATTTGGAAATTTTGCGCAATTTACCAAATATTGGATGTTTTTAAAATTCCCTTACGTTAAGAAGATTATAATGCGTAAGAATAAAACATTTATCAATATATCAGTATTTATGCGGGATTGCTTATTAGTGCTTCCAAATAATTTTTATACAACTTTATTCTATTATTCATGTCAATATTTTAAATCATAAACTTCTCGCATATGGTGAGACTTATTGACAAGACTGTTGACAAGGGACACTTTCTTTATATCACAGTCAAGTTGACTGCTTATTGATTCAGTTTTTTCTTCTTTTTCAATCAAATAAAGTATTCTATCCAGTAGATCATATTCCATCCCAATCAATTTTTCATCAGTCATACCGGGCATAATATCCGGAGAAGGATCTTTCTGAGTAAATTTTTGGGGCAAATGTAGCCGTTGTGCCAATATTTTTACTTGGGCTTTGTATAAACCCAGAATCGGCATAATATCAGTAGCATGATCACATCCATGCTTTACAAAAAAACCAATCATTTTCTCTGTTTTATTTGCTGCACCTACAACCATCCTGTTTTCCAGTTCTGCATATTTATATAAAAGCAACATTCTAATCCTATGCTTAACCCGAAAGTATGCATTTGCTTTTTTTAAAAAGTTAGCATATTTATCAGATCTTATACCACAAAGACCAGACTCAAATGGTGATACACCTGTTTTCTTTTCGAATTTATTATTAAGTTTCTCCATCAGATTATTTCTCTGGCTTCTTAGTAAAGGTAGGTTGTTTAAAAAAAAAGAGCGGTACAGTCCGAATTTCTTTACAAACGGTGTGATGTTAATTTTCTTATATTTAATACCAAGTTCTTTAGCATAATCTACTGCATCTGAAATATTCTTTTTGCCTGAGTCTTTTTCAGGAAGAATAAGAGCTTTAACATTCTCTTTGCCCTCTGCCATTACACAAAGTTTTGCAATTACCGCAGAATCAAGTCCGCCGCTCAAACCTAACAGCAAACCATCTCTGTCAAGTTTTATCCTGTAGTCATGAATGAATTTAATACTTCTACTTATTACATTCTCATAGTCAATTGAGTCAAAGTTTAAATTGTGACCATACACCATATAATTCACCATATTTCTTTAGGTTTATTTTAAATTAATATCCATAGAAATTTCATTTATTTATAATTTATAGGCTATTATTATTTACGCAAATTGGAAGATAAATTCTAATTAATGGATATTTCCATTTAATCCCATTTTGCGTAGCTATTAGTTTGACATTATCTCCTCTCTTACCTCTTTGAGTATTCATATTATGCTTTGTTTTTGCAGGTGTACTCTTTACGACAAAAGGAGCAATAATATGTATAACAACCTCAATAATGGATAAGAAACATAGAAGATTAACTTACAAATTATGGAATTTATAATATGTGTTGCACAGAGATATTTTGCAAGTATGATGACTTCTGCAAAGAGTTTGAACCAATATGGAATAAGATTTTATTAACAGCAAATGCTAATGGCAGAAATAGAAAAGGTAAGTTAAGTCTCAGTGAAAGAATGACAATCTTTACACTTTTCCACCAATCTAACTAGTTGCTGAACGGAAACCCACTTTTCACGCAGCAAGCTTTAATTTTGCTTGTTTTATTGCTGTTGATCTTTTGATTTTTAAAATAATTTTTTTACCCCTAGGGGTAATTGAGTAGAGAATAAAAGATTAATTTCTACATCCCTAAATTTGGCAAAGGTTGTCTAAACAGATGGGCGCAGTTCACATATTGGAAAAGTTAGAGCTTTAGACGGAAAAATCATAAATGGATACAATAGCTTTAACAGTATTGCCATTTCTCCAAAAGGCAAAAAAGTAACTCTCTTGGATCATTTTACTTACAGTAACAAAGAACCTTCATTTCTTCGAGAGGAAGACATAAAAAAGTTTAATAATAAAAAGCTTAGCAGCGATGATGAAGTTTATAAAAACATAGAAACCAGATTGTCATCTGGAGACTTTATAAATAAGAACAAAATAACAATTAATAGACTTCAAAAAACACACGATGTTCTTAAGGGAAGTAATCCAGTAATCGAAATAACAGTAATGGTAAAATCGCAATAGGAAATATGGGTTAACAGTTTAATAAATTTTCTGGATTATTTTTTTGCAGTTCAACAATTTCTTCTATTGATCAGAGAGAAGTTCATGAAGCATTTTATAAGGGTAGGACATTAAATTCCTGAATATGTATTCCATATATTTATTAGGATTGATGTCCATAACTTTACATGATTGAATGAGAGTCATTAGATTCGCCATTGCCTTTGCGCTTCTTGCTTCAAAATTCAGCCATTTCCTCGTTCTGTTTAAGCTGATTAAAGATTACCACTACCAAGCTGTGGATAAATATCGGGATAAATTTTTCCCTTTTTAAATGGAAATTTTTCGAATTTTTCTTCATCTACTTCTATGCCAAGTCCTGGTGCATCGGGAACTTTGATGCAGCCATCATCTAGGTTTTCCAGCGAGAACAATGGATTCTTAATCAGAGTATCCCGCAGTGGCTGAAAAGGAGAGAAGTCGTATTCTAACATTTCTGAACCAATGACCGCTGCTACATGTAAATTTGCTGCGATCCCTACTGCTGTGAGCCCACCTATATGAGGTAGAACCTTCAGATTGTTGGCTTTTGCTAACGCATTCACTTGCAGACACTCTGAAATTCCACAAGTAATGGTTGCGTCTGGCTGGAGGATGTTGGCTGCCTTGTAATCAACGACAAGGTCAAATCCGAAAAGTGTAAATACTCGTTCTCCTACCGCAATAGGTACGGGGGATTGCTCAGTTAGCCTGGCCAGACTTTTAAGTTGATATTGAGGGATTGCTTCCTCAAAAAGGTACACGTCAAATTGTTCCATCTGTTTTGTAATTTTTATGGCAGAGGCTTCAGAGTAACTCCAGTAGGCATCAACAAGTAATTTGACATCGTCTCCAATATATTTTCTAACTGTTTCTATCTGTTTAATGTCTTTTTTAATGCCACTTGCAATTCTTGTTTTTACGCCAACAAATCCAAGATCTATTGCCTTCTGGAAGAATTCAGCATGCCATTTTGCGTCTTTCTCAGGAAAAGTAGAGCCAGTCCCATAAAGGGGAATTTTTTTTAATTTGGAACCAAGAAGCTCAGCTATCGGTTTGTCTGCATCTTTTCCCAATATATCCCAGAGTGCTATTTCAATGCCGCCGATAACAGCACTTGTAACGCATTCCCAGCCTAACCAAGGGTATAGGTAGAGTTTCATTTCATTAAGTCTTTGTTTAATATCGAGAGGATCTTTACCAATCAAAATTCTTTTAAGCGCACCATCGACAACACTACTCATAATATCCGGATAAAAATTACCGTACGATGTACTCGCTTCACCATAACCAACCAGGCCTGAATCTGTTGTCACTTTAATCAGCCCAAAATATCTTTGGATGGGGGGATAATCTTTTTTGTAACCGAGAGGAATTACCTGAATGTCTTTAATTTTCATATCGAATCTCCGATGTTATATATGCCATAGAAAGTATCATTAATTTGGTTAACTAGTTTTTTCATAACCGATTTGCTACCTCGCTTCCCCCTGTTTAATTGCATCAACTATCATAGTAGAAAGCTCAAAAAATTTATTAGTAGTAATTTCAAGCCATTTAGGATTGTTGCTGTACTAGACGGATAAAGGATTAATGAGGCTTTTTTCAATAAATTGATTTTTAGTAGCCTTAGCAATTGTCATATGAAATCTCATTCCGTCGATTTCCCAAAGTAGATTCTGTTTTTTTTAAAATATCTTTCATCTATACTTCTTTGCATTTCCTCTTTTATCCTTTTTTCTTCAGCATCTATAAAATGTTCTAATATTAGATTTAGTTTATCACCTATTAATCTTATTTTATCATAGCATATACTGAATTCCAAATAATAGCTTTAACCGGTAAGAATAAGATACTCTATAAGCAGACTAAAGATCTCGAAGTGAAATATAATGGACATGTAAAAGCTGTCAGTTTTACTAATAAAGTATATAAATATATGGCTGTAAGTGATTTTGCAGTAACTAAAACTGGCGGCCTTACTACTTCAGAATATCTAGCGATGGGATTGCCTATAATATCCGTTTATCCAATACCTGGACAGGAAGAGCGTAATACACATTACATCCTTGAGAATGGAGCAGGGCTAAGAGCTTATGATGAAGTAGGTTTAATATATAGAGTTAATAAACTTTTGAAAGATGAAATGCTTTTGGGTCAGATGCAGAATAATGCACTGAGTATATCAAAACCAAGGGCAAGTTTTGATATACATAAAATTATTAGTGATTATCTTCTTAAAAAAATTGCTTGAACATGGGGTATAAATAGTAATAAAAAATGATTGCCGTTTTTATTAACAACAATCATTTTAATTTTATTTCATTAGTTTTGCTTTCAGCTTTCTTGTAGCAAGCCATGTAAAGAAAATTATAAAAGCAACACAATAAGCCAGATCAATAAACAGGCTGTATGTGAATTCAGATTTACATATGGCCAGTTGTAATCTAACAGCATGCACCAATGGAAAAACTTCAACGATCCACTGTATTGATTTTGGCAGATTTGTTACTGGGAACATAATACCTGAAAACATAAAAAGTGGCATTAGTACTCCAGACATGTAAAAGTTCAGAGAATTCATTGATTTTACAAAAGTAACAAAAACAAGCGAAAGTCCCCCGAACATCAGGCCTACCAATGTTCCGACAAAGGGTACCAGTATTAAGCTTGGTGTCAAAGGTAGCGTACCGCATACAATGAATACTGAAATTACTGCTGTTGAATAGAATGCGCCTTTTGTTCCGCACCAAATAATTTCTCCAATAAATAAATCTGTTATGGTCAAAGGGCTTGTCAGCATACCTTCATATGTTTTTGAATATTCCATACGATAAAAAGTTCCATAGGAACATTCAAAAGCAGCTGAAAACATAGCAGATGACAACGGCAGCCCCATCGCAAGGTATTGTAAATACGGTGTATTATCAACATTCGCAATATAACTGCCAAGTCCCAATCCAATGCCTACAAGAAAAATCAAAGGTTCTATAAATGGAGGAAATCCATTGGCAAATATATTTTTAGTATATACTCTGAAATGTCTGAACCATACACTGTATAATCTTTTAACAATACCTGGTGGCTCATCAGTATCGATGTCAATAGATGCTAAGCTTTTTACCCAACTCAGTATGAATTGATTTATATTATATTTTTTCTTTGAAATTGAATTACTGAAACTCATTTAATCTCCTTCCGGTCAGCTTCATGAAAAGATCCTCCAGATTTGTTTGGCGAAGATAAAATTCGCCGCCGTTCAAGTTATCTGAAATTTTTTTAAGCGCATTAAAATCATTTGAATAGTAATGCGGTGGATCATGAAGATCATCTGTTCTGACAATCTTCTCATCGTAACCTATTTTTTCTATATCTTCTTTATTACCTTTAATTAATTCCATTACATAATTTTCCAGACTTTCAGACAAAAGCTTTTTAGGGCAGCCTTCTATAACTTTTTTCCCTTTATCCATAATAATGATGCTGTCACAAATCTGATAGGCTTCATCCATATAATGGGTGGTTAATAGAATTGTCATGCCATTGCTTTTTAATTCCCTGAGCTTTTTCCAGATTGTGTGACGAACCTGCGGATCAAGTCCAGTTGTTGGTTCATCCAGAATCAGAAGCTTAGGTTCATGTAACAGTGCTCTCGCTATAACAAGTCTTCGTTTCATCCCGCCTGACAGTTCTTTTGTTGAAGCCTTTGCCTTTTCCGTCAGTTCCATGAAACCAAGTAAATCATCTATGCGTTTTCTCGAATCTTTATCATTCATTCCGTAAAATTTTGCATAAATTTTTAAATTCTGATAAACACTGATCTCTTCATCAAGGTTATCTTCCTGTGGAACTACTCCGGTATGGTATTTTACTTTTAAAGGGTATTTGCCCGGATCGTAACCCAAAACTTTCATTTTGCCTTTTGGTTTTGAATCACGGTTTATTCTACTGTAAAGCATTTTCATCGTTGTTGATTTTCCAGCACCGTTTGGGCCTAAGAAACCAAAACATGTTCCAGATTCAACGTCAAAACTGACATTATCCACAGCTTTGAATGTTTTTTTAGATTTAGCTTTATTGTATGTTTTATTTATATTTTTGATTTGGATTATATTTTCAATCATTTTCTACCTCATTGTATTTTTTTGTACTTTTTTGCTATTCTCAGTAAATTTAAAATTTTATTTCCGGCATAATATATTCTCCTGTTTTTAATTCAGTTGATAGAAGATTGGTATAGATGTTTTGTAGCTGATTTTTCTGAATTGATCAGGTGGTATGACTGGATGTTTTATCTTTATTGTGCCTGTTAATTTTACTTTTTGAGAATTTTTAAAGAGAAAAAATGTATAAAAAATATTGTTTTATTCGTAATTAAAAGTGCTCTTGAAGTTGGAAATCAGGAAAAAAACACTAACAATCATATCAAACACTCATTCACTGGACATTATGTCAGTAGCAAAATATTTGAATCAATTCATAAAACTGCGCTAGCCTAATATCGGCACAACTACGCAATCCGCTGAACTTCTTCCTTGATTGTTAACAAAATTATTCATTTTCCTAAATACCTTAAATTATTTGGAAGGTTAAATTTCTTTAAAAATATTATACTCTCTTATGAAATACAAGTCTTTCTTTAAAAAATATTTTAAAATATAAAATTGAATTTTAATCTTGAATAAAATAATTATAAATTAGATTCAACATGGAATAAAAATTTTATGAGATAAAAAAACATTCGAAATATATTATAATGACATGATAAAGTTCTTAAAATTACATATTAAATGATTCGAGGTAAATTATAATGAAAAACTTACTGACAAAATTTTATGTACTATTTTTTGTGTCAATAATTTGCTATGGATTAACAGGTTGTGTCGCAGATAGAAAACACGCAACCGATGACACACATGAATTAACTTTGAAAACAGCAGTGAATTCTGTTCTTGTAAATAATCCTACATATAAAACAGCACGGAAGAATTTAGTTCGAGCTAATTCGGAATACTTTAAATCAATTTCAAGCCGCTTCAATGCAAATTTAAATACCTCTGAGAATACATTTAATAAAATACTTGGGGTACTGGATAAGCAGGTAGAAACTCACGGACAAGAATATGCATATAATAATATTAAAGAAATTTTAATAGAAGATACCGTTTTAACTTATTATAAAATTCTTAAGTATAGATCTGGTTCTCAGATAAATCTTGGAGATCTGATTTTTTATAAGGTGACGATAGAAGATGCGGCTAAAAAAAATAACATTTCTTCAGATAAATTATCTGATTACAAAATAGCTGAAAAAAGCGTAGAGGTAAAATTAGAAGAAAATAAAACTATGATGCGGATTAATAAAGAAAAACTGGCTAATTTGGGGCTAACTGAATTAGTTTTAAACTCTAATACAAAATTTGCACCAATTAATTTTACAGGCAATGCTCAAATTCCCAGTGAAGATTACTATATTAGATTAAATAAAGAACTTAATGCTGATAAGAAACTTCAGAGAGAATTCATAGATATAGTAGAATCCTCCTCAACAATTTCAAGAGGAAAATGTCTTAAAACCTCAGCAGGATCTTTACCAGATAAACTAGTAAGTAAAAATTATAATCAGCTGAAATCTTCTGCTGTTAAATTAAAAAAAGCAGCAGAAATTTTAAAAGAAAGAAGATCAAGACGAGATCATGTGAGAAAAGAGTATAATGATGGAAAAGTTGATCTCTTATCATTAAACCATGCTCAAAATGAATTGATTGGATCTGAAAGTGATTATGTGACTTCATGTATAGATTTTATGAAAGCAAAGTCTATATTAAACTTCACCGTTGGAAAGTTTAGTTATTAGCTTGATCATTATCCTGTAAGGAGTATGAATGTTACTCAGTCTTTGTAATATTATTATCC
Organism: Victivallales bacterium; assembly: GCA_036011305.1. Classification (GTDB taxonomy): domain Bacteria; phylum Verrucomicrobiota; class Lentisphaeria; order Victivallales; family GWF2-38-69; genus DASCNA01. The sequence goes on along the minus strand of DASCNA010000264.1, from coordinate 3,629 downwards.
ATATGCAGTCTTTAATAAATAGCAGTCAGTTCAACAATGAAGTTTTATCATCAAAAATTTAAAGAAATACGTAAAGAGAAAAGGTTTTCAAGTAAACTTTTCTGTGAAAAGGCTAAAGTCAGCAGGGCTACATTGTGGGGGTGGGAAAATGCTAAGAGAACTCCTTCTGAAAATATAGTAAAACAGCTTGCTGAAATTTTAGATGTTTCGGTTGATTGTATTTCAGATCTCAAACCTAGCAAACTACAGGCAAGTAGCAGGTTGTCTAAATCTACTCAAACAGCATTTATGCTGGCAGGAACAGACAAACATTCAGGGCGTCAAACACTTGATAGAATTCTTACTGATGTTAATAGAATTGGAGATGTTCTTGAGCAGACGAGTGTAGTTATAACAGCTCTTTTGAAATCCAATCCTTATATCTGTTATATAAAAAATTCTAATTTAGATTACATCGCTGCCAATGATGCTTTTTTAAAAAATGTGTCTTTGGATAAAAAATATAATGTACTGGGCAAATCTGATAAAAACTTCTTTGCATCAAAAGATGCTGCTGTTAACCATAAGCAGGATGTAGAGGTTTTTAAGTCAGGCAAATCTGTAACTAATATTGAAAAACACATACCTGGAAGCAGAAAGAAAAAATGGGGAATTATTTCTAAACATCCTATTTATGATAATCAAAATTCAGTAATTGGTATCATCGGACTTTTTGTCGATATTACTGAACACAAATTGGCTGAAGAACACAGATTAATTTTGGATTTATCAATAAATGCTATGAAGGAAGGTGTCTGTGTATATAAAGTTTCAACAGGAAAATACCTGTATTTAAATAAGTCATGTAGAGAAAATTACGGTATATCTGAGAAGAATTATAATTCTTCAAAATCAGTATTGAGTAATGAATTAGGCAAATATATTCATCCTGATGATAAACAGGTTCAGGAAAGTTATATAAAAAATGGTAGATGGCCGCGCAAAAATGTCTTTAGAATCATAAAAAATAAAAGTGATATAAGGTGGATAGAAACAAGACACACTGCAATTAATTATGGCGGAGAAGAGTGTGTTGCTTTTTTCTGCAGGGATATTAGTGAGGAAAAAAAAGCTAAGGACATAAATGAAATATTGAAAGAAGCTTTAGATGACACAAAAGAAGCTTTCTGTATTATTGACTGTGTTTCAAAGAAAATGGTTTACGCAAATAAATATAGAGAAGTAATTTACGGTCATTCTGTTTCAAGTTTTATCGATATGAAAAATCCGTTCTGGCTTGAGACATGTATTCATCCTGACGATAGAGAAGCTCTGATAGAATTCGAAAAAGCTTTTGATTGGCCTGATATTAGGAATTTCAGAATAATACGGCCTAATGGAGAAATAAGACATATTGTAGCTAGAAAAGTAACTACTTCGCTTAAATTTAACGGTAATAAATGTGTTGCCTTTTTTGATAGAGATATTACAGATGAAATAAAAAACAAAGAGCTGCATGAACTTTTAAAAGCTACTTTTGATATTCTTTCAGATGGAGTGATAATTATTAATGACTTTGGAGATTCTATTTATACAAATAAAGAAACAGAAAAACTTACTGGATACAGTGTTGACGAAATTTGTTCAAAAAAACATCATTTGATGTCAGATATTCTTCATAAAGATGATTTAGATTTAATTTCAAAAAACGGTTCTATTAAAAATGGTTTAGATGAAAAAATCAGAATTGTAAAAAAAGATAATTCTATTATCAAAGTTTCTGTAAAATCGTTTACTAAAAATGTTGATAATAAAAAATATGTTATTTTGATAATTGGTAATTCCTAGCCCAAGGCTCAAAGTTTTAAGACTTTTATTGCCTAAGGCTAAGGATGTAAATCTAAGCTGCTTTTGCTTTAGCAAGCATCAAAATACTTCCTGATAAGAATACAATACCTACCATTATTAGCGGCAGGAAAATATTTACCGATACCAATAGTGGAAGTAATGTTCCTGAAACCAAAAAGGCAAGGTTACCTACTGAAGCTAGACCTCCCATAATAAGGCCTTGCTCTTTTCCTGAAACGCTATTTGAACACATTCCCAATAAACTGGCATATGCCAGGATATGAAAAGTACCAATAAAAAATCCTCCAATCAGTTCAATTGTAATAATTGGAATAATTCCTGAAAATAAAGCTGTAATGCACATACCAATTGTTGCATATCCATATAAACGTTTCAACGTAAATTTTTTCAGAAGTATTTTTTGAATAAATAATATTGAAAAAGCAACACCAACTCCCATAAGACTGAACAGTATTCCCGAGGCGGTTATGCCATATCCAAAATAATTTTTTAAAATAAGTGGCATAGAAACGATATAAAGTCCCCAGCTAAAAGAGTATAGAAACGTTATTGCTCCAAACAGAATGACGCGTCTATCTTTGAATATAAATGTGAATGATGAAAATAGTTTTAGTAGATTAATTTTTACTTTATCTTTCATTTTATTAGTTTCATGAAATGAAATGATAATAAAAAGTGCATTGAGAATTGATAAACCACCTGCTATCCAAAAAGGTGTAATAACTGAAGCACCCGAAATCAATTTTTGATTGGAAGTTACAGTTGCCAGAATAGGGCCTATGATAATTCCAATTGCTACAGCAAAACTAATCCAGCTCATATTGCGGACTTTATTTTCATGTGTACTTATATCCACAGTAGCAGCCTGTGCTATATCATAACTTCCGGAAAAAAATCCAGAAATCAGCCTTCCGAAAATAAAAATTGCAGCAGAATGCCAAAAGATGGCAAGCCCGCATATAATATAACTAATGCCATTCAGTATCAAGCATGTTATAAGTATGCTCTTGCGTCCATAGCGATCTGACAATTTGCCCAAAATCGGACTTCCAAAGAAACAACCTAGTGGATATATAGTGAATGCTAATGCATAAATGATGTCTTTAAGCAAAGGAGTGTAACTCCCAGGCAGTAGAGTGTAGCTTCCACCAATAAAAATATTTGGAAGCAAAGGCAATACGAGGCCAAATCCCATTACATCAACTACAATTACTCCCATCAAAATAAGTAGTATACTATTATTTGTTTTTTTATTATTCATTTAATTTTCCTTTTCAACAAGTTCTTGTTATCTCTACTCATGTGTCAGAAGTGTTGAACAGCAAAATAGGAATAAAGCTCTTATAAATATATTCTAGGAAAAGGACATATTCTTGGGAAAGGCAATATAAAATAATTTTGAAAGTCAAAGTGGAAATATGAGTTCCGAGTGATGACACATAAAAGAAATTGTGTTAATAAATTTGTACAAGAATTATCATGATATTGAAATCTTATACGATGTATTCTTTAATCAAAGAATATTTATTTTTACAACATTTTCTAATATTTATTCACTCATTTGAAACTCCTGTATGAATCTTAATACCAAGATTAGGTATTTTATAATTAATTTTCTAATCTAAATAGTTGATCAGAAAAGTCAAATTATAATTATAAATAATTTTATATATTTCTGTATAATGATAAGTTCACAAATATTGCTATAAATGCAATAGATACCCTTTATTCATTCATTCTTATTTTAATAATTAAAATAAGAATGTTTAATATTTAAACTT
>DASCNA010000263.1:0-2480 GCA_036011305.1 Victivallales bacterium | reverse complement strand
ATAACCCGCATATCAGATATATGGGGAGATTTGACTTTACAGACCCCAAGAATCCAACATTTTCATGGGGTCAGGGAATGAAAGTTAAATTTCAAGGAACCAAAATTAATATTAAAATATCTCAAAACAGTACTATCTATTATCAATATAAAGTAGATAATGGAGAATTTAAGACTATTTCTTTAAGCTCTGATAATGTTGTTTCTTTGGCTTCTAACCTTGAAGACAAAGAACATACACTTTTTTTTTATAGACGTCTAGAGGCATCTTATGGAATATCTACACTTAAAGGATTCGAGCTTGATTCAGGAAAAATGCTTCTTCCTTTAAATGAAACACCGGGATTAAAAGTGGAAATAATTGGAGATTCAATATCAGCTGGTTTTGGCGCTGAAGGTAGACAATCTATACAAAATGATTCTTCATATTCAACATATGGTGCACAAGTTGCTAGAATGTTAAATGCCGAATGGAGCATAATTGCTAGATCTGGTATTGCTATGTCAATAGTGTCTGGAGGAGACGCACCAATGCCGGAACGTTACCCATATACACATTTTATGTGGTATCAGGCATCGCCACTATGGAACTTTCAATCATATATACCAGACGTCATAATCATAGCATTAGGAACAAATGACTTTGTGTTTGGAAATCCATCACAATTTGAGTTTGAATCAGCTTACTTAAAATTTTTAAATACACTCCAAAGTCATTATCCTAATGCAGAAATATTTATTTTAAATCCTCTTGTTGGAACTGTACCTTATCCAAACAACCCGGAAAGATGGGATGCATGCAGAGAATATTTAAAAAATATAGCCAATCAAAGCGACAGCAGGGTCCATTATATTGAAATTGGAACACCGAAAAATCCTGTGTTGGATCCTATTAATGACTATTCTGGTGATAGGACTCATCCAAATATTTCAGGGCATACTAAAATGGCAAATTATATGTATCCAATTATTTATAAAGTGATAACATGTGAATTAACACCTTCAGAACCACCAAATATTCCTCCTGAAATTCCAAATCCTCCAGAAGAAGATATTGCAAAAGTATGGAATGCTGAAACTGTTTATTTACAAGGTGATGAGGTCTCCTATAATGGATATGGATATAGAGCAAAATGGTGGACACAAAATCAAAACCCTGCAGATAGCAGCGGAACTAATTCAGAATACGATAAGGTATGGTTAAAGCTCGGTTCTCCTGAATAAAATTTAGCTTAAATGGTTGAAATATATCATATAGTTTGAATATAATAATTTCCATCAAATAACCTTCAATATGAAAAAAATGATTATTAATATGGGATTTAGTTTTTCAGGTATATCATCAAAAATTGACGGAGTCAAAGATATTACAATAAAAGTTAATAGTGATAAAAATCCTCTGATAGTATTAGCCAATAAAATAGACTGGCTTAATCTATCAGGTACAGTATTGCCAGACCTAAAGAAAACAACAAAAAAATTATGTTGGTGGAAAGGAAGAAAACTTGAATTAAGAATTCACCTTGCAGTTTATATTCTTCAGAAAATGTATGATTATAAAGACAGGCAAACGGAAGAATTGATAAAAGCCAATGCTGTATACCAAGTTTTTTGTGGTGCTACTGTAATGAAAAAATGGCATTGCCCGGATTACACAAAAATAGAAGATTTCAGGTCACGTCTCTCACCTGGCACTCAAGAAGTTATAGCAAATAAAACTGCTAAACTTGGAGTAGAGTTAGGTTTTGCCGATCCCGAAGAAGCTGAATGTGACTCTACTGTACAGGAAGCTAATATTGCCTATCCTTCTGATGTTAATTTAATGGTTCAGTTTGTAGCACTTGCCAAAAAAGTAGCAGCCCTAACATTTTATTATATTTCGTATTTAGTAAAGTAATTTATAACAGTAAAGGATATAAAATAAATGTCAGAAGACCTAGCCTTTAAAATTCAACTTGGTGTTATCCTTCCAAAAATGGAACAAAAAATTGCTTCAGATGTTAATTCTATCGTTGAAGAAGTCGCAGGTTTTGTATCTGCCGGATGTAGGGAAGGTGAAAAAGTTGAACTCATTCCTATTAAAGATATTATTATGAAAGATTTTGAAATTTTATTGGAAGATTCAATTCTACCTGAGTTAGATAAAAGTATTGCTCTGTAATTATATTTTACAGAGCTTTTTATTATCTCAATTATGTTTATTGATATAATGTTACTATGTCTACTTCATAAATCAAAAGTTTTTGATTTGCACTATTCATTAATTTCTTAAACTCGTTTAAATCAGCCGATTTTTGAGTATTAATAAACCTTTTTGCATATTTCATTGCTTCTGCTTTATATATATAGTCGCTGTCGCGAAATAGAACTATCTGATCAGTAATGCATTATAAGTTTTATGTTAATTCATGTGTTCAGAAACATCACCCATTGAAGCCACTGCATGAACTACACTTTCTTTGTAGGTTTTAAAAATTTCTT
>DASCNA010000262.1:0-35277 GCA_036011305.1 Victivallales bacterium | reverse complement strand
CTTTAGCAGACGGTGAAGCCAACCAGTTATCTGCGCAGAGAGCTCTGCTGAATAATTTCAGTGTTAATGATGTACTAAATTTAGTAAGTGATATTCGTAAAAAACATAAAAATCTGCCAATAGTTTTATATACATATTTAAATCCTGTAGCTTTTGCCAGAAATTTTAAAGATTTCTGTTTTCAAGCTGAAAAAGTCGGAGTTGACTCTTTACTTTTACTGGATTTAACACCTGAAGAAGGCGATTCTTATAAAACTGTTATCGATGAATCAGGGTTGTCTTTAGTAGCATTAGTAGCTCCGAATACACCGGAAGAGAGACTTGATACAATAACTGAATTCGCCAGTTCATTTGTTTATTATGTCTCTAGAGAAGGTGTAACTGGAGAGAGAAACGATTTTGCATCGGATGTTAACGAAAAAATTTGCAGAATTAAATTGCATACAGATTTGCCTGTTGTTATGGGATTTGGTATTTCTACACCTGAGCACGTTAAAGCTGCGGCAAATTGTGATTTGAATGGTATTGTCGTGGGAAGTGCCATTGTAAGAAAAGTTGAAGCTTTAAGTAAGAACGAAATTTCAATTGATAAACTTGAAGAATTTGTAAAGAGTCTTACATGTGAGCTTAAATAATATTTTAAAGTTATAATATTTTCTTGATTCTACAATATAATCATAATAGCGAATACTTTTAAATTAAACTATCCTTAAGGATTATATGAAAAGATCATTTTTACTTCTATTATTATTTCCATTGTTTCTTTCCGCCTGTTATGAATCATCAGTTCCTATAGTAATGCTCAGTGATAATTCTGTTCAGAAAGTTAATGTGAAATGTTTAGGTAACTGGGTTAGTGATAAAATGCCAAAATTGAAAGTTTTACAGTTTAGTGATAAAGAATATTTATTAATATGGGCTGATAAAAACAACAGTACGACAATCGCACAGGGATATTCAGTAAAAATTAAAAAACATAATTTTATGATGATTCGCAATATTGACAGTGATAAAACCTCTTACATTTTTGCTAAATACTCATTACTGAGTTCAAATAGAGCAAACCTTATGATGGTTGATATAATTGATAAAAAGCTTTTTAAGGATAAAAAATTTACTACTTCAGAGGCCCTTTTAAAATTTATAGAAAAAAATGCAGATAACTCAAGACTTTATGGCAATCCCTATATTTTTATGAAGCTTAATAGTACGAATTATAAGATAGAGCTTAATTAAAAATACATTAATATTTACTTCACGAAAATCGATAAAATATTTTACCATTATAGTAATCTGAATATTGTAATTTTTTCATAAAATATTAACTTAATTAAGTTTTTTGTTGAAAATTTGGACCTTTAGGGCAAAAAAAATATCAATAATATAAATTTTATATTATCTGCAATTTGACAAAACCTAAAATTGAATTAGGTTAAACTCCCTTTGGATTATAGTTATATTGACATTTTATATATTTAAATAAATATTTGTAAATAATAGGAAGAGCTAGGAATGAAATCGTATTTAGCAAAAACAGGTGAAATTGAACGCAAGCATATTTTAGTAGATGCTGATGGAATACCATTAGGTAGATTATCAGTTAAGATAGCTAATGCTTTGAGGGGAAAAGATAAACCCACATATACTCCTCATGTTGACACTGGTGTATTTGTAATTGTAGTTAATGCTGAAAAAGTATTACTTACAGGTAATAAAGAAACAAAGAAAATCTATCAGGATTTTTCAGGTTACAGAGGTGGTTTAAAAGAATATACAGCTGATGAAATTCGTGAAAAAAATCCTGAACGTTTAGTTAAAGATGCTGTTTGGGGAATGCTTCCTCACGGTAGATTAGGTCGTCAGATTTTTAGAAAATTAAAAGTTTATCCCGGTACTGAACATCCGCATGAAGCCCAACAACCTGAAAAAGTTGATTTCTTTGGATAATTAAAAGTTTTTTATAAGGAGTAATAAGAGAGTTTATGGCTAAGAATGATCAAATATGGGCTACTGGTAGAAGAAAAAGTGCTACAGCTCAAGTTAGAATTCAACCTGGTACAGGTAAATATAAAGTAAACAATAGAGCTATTGAAGATTATTTTACATCTGATGCTGCTAGAGGTTATATTGAACAACCTTTGATTGTTACAGAAACTACTGGTAAATTTGATATTCATGCAAATATCAAAGGCGGTGGAAGTATAGGGCAGGCTGGGGCATTAAGACATGGTATTGCAAGAGCTCTTACTAAATACGATGATAATTTAAGATCAGTATTAAAAAATGCTGGTATGTTAACTCGTGATTCCCGCGTTAAAGAACGTAAAAAACCAGGACAGCCTGGCGCACGTAAACGTTTCCAATTTTCAAAACGTTAATAGTTGGAATCATTTTAGATATTGCAGGTCGGGTGTTTTTATTAATACCCGGCTTTTTTTATATACATTAAACTTTTATATATATTTAAACAAAATTATGGATAAAGATAAAAAAATTAAAATTGGTATTATTGGGGCTGCCGGTTACTCCGGAGAAGAGCTATTGAAAATACTGTTTACTCACCCGAACATTGAAATATCTTTTATAACTTCCCGAAAATATTCTGGAGAAAAAATTGGCAATATTTTTCCTCGTTTTAGCAGTAATGAAATTTCTTTTGAATATCCAGACTTAAATTTAATAAAAAAACACAATGTAGATGTAGTTTTTTTAGCTTTGCCACACGGATTAGCATCAGAATATGCTGTACCTATCTATAATATGGGAATTAAAGTTATTGATATAAGTGCAGATTTCAGGCTGAACTCTGAAGCAAAATATAAAGAGTTTTACAACATAGATCATCCTGCTCCTTCTTTGCTCAGAAAATCAGTTTATGGTCTTGCTGAAATTTACAGAGAAAAAATTATAAAATCTAATATTATAGCATGCCCCGGCTGTTATCCTACAAGTATACTTTTACCTTTAATTCCACTGCTGAGCAAAAAATTGATATCTACTAAAAATATTATTGCATCAAGCGGAAGCGGTGTTACTGGGGCAGGACGGAAAATAGACTTACCGTTTATTTTTCCTGAGTGCAACGAAAGTTTTAGAGCGTATTCTGTTTCAGGACACAGGCATCTATCTGAAATAGAACAGGAAATTAGTATAGCGGCAGAGGAAGAAGTAATTATTAATTTCATGCCTCATCTTGTGCCTATGAACAGAGGGATAAATTCAACAATAATCGTTGATCATAATAATATTAACGAAAAAGATATCAATAGAGTATTAAATAACTGCTATAAAGATAAACCATTCGTTAGAGTGCTGGAGAATAATAAACTTTCAGATACCAAAAACGTAACCGGGACAAATGTATGTGAAATAGGTTTTGTTTTAGACCAAAGAACGAATAAGCTTATATTGACTTCAGCTATAGATAATTTGACTAAAGGTGCTGCAGGTCAGGCCGTTCAGTGTATGAATATTAAGTTTGGTATAGATGAAACTACAGGTTTGCTTTAATACCTACAAACAAATGGTTAATTTTCATTAATTAACCATTTGTAATTTTAATTATCTAAAGTTCTTAATACGGCTAATGCTGCATTTTTACTGGCATTTTCTTTACCATAAGTCAGTTTATTTTCAGCTATATCATTAATTTCTTTAAGGACTTCCTGGCGTCGTTCTCCGTTCTGTGGTAATATCCGCTCCATAGCATCAGCCATTTTGCCTTCAAGAGGTGACTGATTTTGAAGAAATTCTTCATATATTAATTTATTAGAGATGATATTCGGCATCACAAAAAAACCTCTGAACAGTTTTTTTACAAGGAAATGTGCTGCTAAAAAGAAAGTGAAAGGATGTAATATATTGAAAGAAACTATTGGAATTCCTACAATGGCACATTCTACAGTGATAGTCCCTGATGTAGCTATACCTGTACCGCATTTCTGCATATATTCAGTATTTTTTTCCTGAGGGAAGATCTCTATTTCAGGGCAATGACTATTTTCAGCTTTATATTCATCAATAATTTCTTTGATCTGTTTTTCAATCTTCGGACGTGCAGCGGAGAGTTTAAAATTTAGATTTGGGTGTTTTTCTTTAAGAATACTGACTGTGCCTAACATAACTTTTAAATTTCTGTTAATTTCAGAAAATCTACTTCCCGGCAAAAGCAGAATATCATTTGGATCAAGAGTAATATTCGGCTGCATTTTTTTTCTTATAAAATCAACTAGAGGATGTCCTACAAATTCAACATCAAGTGACGTTTCACCGTAAACTTCTACCTCAAATGGAAATATAACCAGCATTTTTGTACAATACTCAGCAAGCTTTGGTATTCGTTTTTTGCCCCATGCCCAGACTTGAGGGCTCACGTACCAGATAACTCTAATTCCTCTTTTATGCATCTGTTTGGCGAATCTTAAATTGAAACCTGGATTGTCAATGAGTATTACTGCATCAGGTTTTTCTTCTTCGGCTTTTTTAACCAGACTTTTAAATATTTTAATGAATGTGCCTATATGTTTCAGCACTTCAATAAGTCCCACTACACCAAGTTCTGTAGAATCTACATTAATAGTGACTCCAGCTTCTTTCATAGCTTTGCCGCCCATTCCGGAAACTGTTAGACCTGGATTTAATTTAATTAATTCTTCATAAAGTCTGGCTCCATATCTATCACCTGAAGTTTCTCCAGCCATTATCCATATATTTTTATTTTCTTTATTCATAATTATTCTATTTCTAATTTAATTATTGCAACCATCCTGGATATATGTAATATAGCTTCCCTGAATCAATTTTGCATAACCTATTAATTGTAGGTATATCAATATTTATTGATGTATTTTTATAAATAAGCCTTTTTATAAAATCAGAAAAGTTTAAATTTTCATCATAAGTTATAATTTGATAATCATTTTTATTTATCTTTGCCAACTTGCAAGCAGTTTGTACGGAATCGTTAAAATAACCTAAATAATCAACCAACCCAAGTTTAAGGGCCTGTTTTCCTGAAAATATTCTTCCATCGCCAATAACAGATGTTTTGATATATTCTACGGTTAAGTTACTGTTTTTTGCTATACGGCCCTTAGAAACAATATTTACAAATTCATCATATGATTCCATAACAAGGTTCTGTACTATTATTTTCTCTGATTTATTGGTAGGTCTGGCAGGATTCAGTATATCTTTCATTTTTCCTGATTTATATATATCGTCGTCAACCCCTATTTTTTTTAGCAAATCATAATATTTAATATTATTTATAATCACGCCTATGCTGCCTGTAATAGTTAATCTGTTTGCTATTATAATATCAGACCCAGCGGCAAGGTAATAACCCCCGCTTGCAGCAAGGGAACCCAAAATAGAAACTACAGGAATATTTTTTTTTCTTAATATTTGAACATAGTGATAAATTTTATCAACGGCTGTTATTTCGCCTCCAGGTGAATTAATATTAAGAATGACTGCTTTTACGTTTTTATCACGGGATATTAAATTTAGCTTATCACATATATTTTCAGAATTTACTGTTTGAGACCAGGAAATATCAGTATCAGTAATTAATCCTTTAATATTTACAAGAGCAATTTTATTTTTTGATTTACTATTTCCTGAATGATATACAGCGGAGAATGAATTCCTGGAACTCAAAGGTTTATCGCTAAGTTTAAGTTTCTTTGAAAAATGAGAAACAATGCCAAATAGTGTTATTGCAGAGATTAAAACTATAGCAAACAGGACTATCAATAAAATTATTCCTTTAAAGAAGCATCCACTTTTATTAGTCTTGACATTATTAATGTTATTATCATGCATATAAGTTTCTCATTTAAATTTGTGATTATACAAAATTTTAGCGTCATAATTATATGACGCTAATTATAGTACGTAATTATGTTTTTAATTAATCAGTAGCAATATTATTATTTTGTGTATATTGGCAAATATAAATCCAGGAAATTAAAGCCTGTTTTTCTGCCAATTCCTGCCTTGTTAATTTAGAGTCAGGTAAATTTGCCAATCTATTTATATTGGTCTGCAGTTCATTTAGTTTACTATAAAAATCCTGACTGAAAGTTTGATCTATAACTGTGTTTAATCTTTCTGTCATCATCATAACTAATCTATTTGCTATTTCTTTATCTGTTACTGCGTCAGAATTTTTCAGAATAATATCCGAATGCAGATTTAAATATTCTACAATTTCTGGCATGGCTGTTTTTTCTATATGTTGCACTGCCTGCTTAGTAAATGCATTGAGATGATCTTTTGTTATAATTCCAAGCTGAGGAATTAATATATGTAAATAATCAACTGTATTAATTGCGAGAGTATCTGCCAGTTCCTGAGAGTTTCCCTTGAGGTAATCATTTACTTTCGGAAGTTCTTTTTCCAACTGCATTGTAACTAATTCGGCTACTGCATCTGGAGTTGCATTATCTTTTATGCTTGTATAGATGAAAATGGTATATGCAAGAACCAGTATTATGATGATGATATAAATTATTATAGTGACTTTAAGGCTTTTTCGAAATTTTTTATACTGTCCTAAGACGCTATTTTCTAAATTAGACAGCTTATCACTGATATCTCTCATTTTACACCTCCTACGGATAATGCCGGCAGTTTACCTTTTGCCGGATTCATTTGGTATACAAGCAACTCTAATAGAGATTCTATAAATTGATTTTCATATGTATGAATATTAGCACTTGCATTTAACTGTTTATCTTTAGGAAGAGATTTTTGCAATTTAATAAAACTGTTATTTAAGTTTGTTAGTTTTTGAGTCGCTACACTTAATTTTGCATTTAAATTATCGCTCAGTTTTTCAGTAAATAATGCATTAGATTCATTCAAAACTGCTGTAATTCTCTCTTCTGATAAATTAAGTTTATGATATTTTGTTAATATTTCCTTTTCAGCTGTTATCATTGATGATCTAAGGCCTTTCAATAATGCCTCTTTCATATCATTCTGCATATATTTGTTAATATCTTCGGCGGTTGCCAGTGTCTGTTTTTGGAGCTTTTCAGAGTTAATGTTGATTTGTTTTATAAGTGCTTTCTGATAATTGGGTAAAAGTTCCTTCTGGACCTGATCCAATAATTTTTTGGCTTCAGTTGTCTTTGCTATTTTTGGTATACTTTTCTGTAATGCCAACCCTAGTTTGTCTGTATTATAGTTACTGATAAACGAATAGATTGAAAGAATAAAAACACAAAGAATAATAATGATGATTATTATTCCTATTGTTGAGCAAATAGTAGTTATTTTTTTTGCTTTGGATGTTTTTGCAATTATATTTTGCAACTCATCTAGTTTCGCTAAGATTTCTTCTTTACTGTCAGGCGGACTATTTTGTTCAATGTTTTCTGTCATTTATTACCCCCTTAATTATACTTAAATATTTATAAATTAATAAAAAAAGTGTTTTGCTAATGCCATAAGATGCAGTTTTATTCTTATAAATAATGATCAAAATTAATTAATTAATTCATTCTGTGTGATATTTTTCATTTAATTCTTGCAAAGGTTTTTTTTCAAAATATAATTTCTATATAAAGACATTAGTTCTATAAATATTGAGTTTATCCTAATGGTTCTATTGATTCAAGTATATAATTTAAATTATAAAGGAATGCAGTAAATTATGAAAATGAAGTCTCTAAGATTAACTGCTGTTGCTCTGTTTGTGTTATTGATAGGGGCATGCGCTACTAGTAATGTGGATACATCACAACAGGAAGAAGCAAAACAAAAATTGCTTGGTATGGGAGCAGCTTTTGGCGAAATAGACTTCATCAAAGCTGCGGCAAACGGAAAACTGGAAGCTGTGAAATTATACCTCCAGGCAGAGATGAATATAAATGTGAGTGTTGACGAAACAGCGCTTCTGGCAGCTGTCCTCAGGAAAAAAGATAATGTAGCTAAATATTTGATAGAACAGGGAGCAGATATAAATAAAGGTAATTATTTAGGAACTCCTTTAACTGCTGCTGCCCGTAGTGGTAGATATGATATGGTCAAATTGCTGCTGGATCATGGTGCTGACGTAAATGTTGTTACAGGTAATTATTACACACCATTATGTTTTGCTGCAAGATATGGACATCCAAAAGTTATTGATCTACTTGTAGAGCGTGGAGCAGATGCTAACTATGTAATGCCTGTAACTGGTGACACTCCTTTAGTATTGGCTGCTTATTATGGTCAGCTTGAAGGTTGTAAGGCTTTAATTAAAAACGGTGCCAATATAAACTATTCAGACTTTAACGGTATGAGTGTTATAGACTGGGCATTTATAAAAATTAATGCTAATGTTGTCGCATATCTGATTGAAGCAGGTGCTAATGTAGGTATGAAGCCTAATAATACTGTGCCTAAAGTTATGCTTGAAGCACTGGGCCATCAGAATAAAAAACTTATTAAGCTCTTGGCCGAAAAGGGAGTTAGTGTAAACGGGCTGGCGTTTGGTAAAATGCCTATTTTAGCTTGGTGTGCAAAAAACAATCTTCCATTAGCTGCAGAATATTTAGTTGAACTGGGTGCTGATATCAATACTAAAACACCTGAAGGTGCTACTGCTCTTGACTTTGCTATAGAGAATAATGAATATAAATTGGCAAAAATACTTGATCCAAGTATTGATGTAAGTAAACTTCCAAGAAAAACAGTTGATCCTAATTTACAAAAAGCTAATAAACTAGTAAATTCAATGATAGAAGGTCAGTATTATACAGCCCAACCAGAAAGTTCAAAAGCTCAGGCAGAACCGTTTGGTATACAACCCCTGGCACCTGTTAGCGGGTATGGTAAAGAGCGGACAAGTAAATCTGAGATGCCGAAATCTGGCAAAGAAGGTACCTACAAAAATACCGTAGAACCAGATAGTAAAAGTGCACAGAATTTGATGGGGCAGGGTGCCAGTATGTATAATGTTAATACATCTGATTACGGTGACATTGACAAGCAGTTAAATGAGGATATGAAATCAATTGACAGTTCGCTTAATTCTTCCTTAAATTCAAATAATTTGATTAATCAACCAGCGACTCAAGGGAGTTCGCAGGAACAAACACCTAAAAAAGGTACAATTAATCCAAACAATCTTTCACCTGAAGAAGTTCCAGGGGGACAACAAAGTGATGTAATGAAACAGACGGCGCCTAAAACAACAGATACTGTTAGCCCTGCAGGGAAGACAGAAAAATCATCAAGTGTAATGGGGAATTATCAGAAAAAAAGAGAAAGTGCATTTCATGATCAGTTTTATCCAGATAGGAAACATGATGCTCCTGCTGTAGATGAAGCCAGCGCTAAGCAAGGGTTGATTGACCCAAATCAAATAGGTGCAGCAACCCCACAATCATCACCAAGACAAATAAAACAAATTCCTGCTGACCAAAAGTAAATTAGCAGTATTGTAGAATTATGTACAAGCACCATGATCATGGTGCTTGTTTTTTTATGATTTACTTTATTATTTATAATAATAAACTTGAGTTCATATTAATTTATTATATTTTAATTTATAGCTAAGAATTTTAGTATTGTTTATATCGCAGATTTATTTCTGAATATCTTTGGCAAAATTTAACTATTTTGAGAGGAAAGTATGAAAGAATATTCTTATTTAACAGAATTAGAAAAAGAAAGGAGCAATCTTATCAAAGCTTTGCAGCTTGTGCAGGAGCGCGAAGGATATATTGCTGATAAGGCTCTTGTTGCAATTAGTGAATACTTTACTGTTCCAGTTGTAGAAGTAGAAGGAGTTGTTTCTTTTTATTCTCAGTTCAAGAGAAATAAACCAGGAAAGTATCAAATACAAGTTTGTGATGGAACTGCTTGTCATATCAAAGGAGCATCACTGATTTTGGATTGGATTTCAACTGAACTAGATTTAAAGGATGGAGAAACTGATAAAAACGCGTTCTTTTCTCTTGAAACTGTTGCATGTCTTGGATGTTGCAGTTTAGCTCCGGTGTTGAGTATAAATAGAAAAGTCTATGGAAAATTAGACAGGAAAGCTACAATTAAAATTCTGAAAGATTATAGAAAAAATGGATAATACTAAAATAACTAGAATTAAAGTTGGCACCGCTTCCTGTGGATTAGCAGCTGGAGCTGGTGATATATTAGAATATTTTAAAAGCGAGGTAAAAGATATTCCTGTTGATGGTGTTGGTTGTATCGGGCATTGTTATGCAGAACCACTAGTTGAAGTGGAGACTGAGTCGGAATCAATATTTTATCAGGATGTAAAAGCAGATGAAAAAAATCTAAAGAATATTCTATCATTGGGTAAAGAAAATCGATTTGAAGTTGATCCTGTCCGTAAAAGCAAAGAATGCTTGAAGGTAACTCGCCTTGCCGGTAGAATTGATCCTCTTTCTATTGATGAATATATAAAAAACGGTGGTTTTGACGCATTAAAGAAAGTCCTTCAGGATTCACCTGAATATTCAATTGAAGAAATTAAAAAATCAGGTCTAAGAGGAAGAGGCGGTGCTGGATTCCCTACAGGTATGAAATGGCAGTTCCTTGCCAATAATAAAGATGCTGAAGAAAAAATTATGATATGTAATGCTGATGAAGGAGATCCAGGAGCATTTATGGATCGCTCCATGATGGAAAGCGTTCCATGTCAGGTTTTGGAAGGTATGCTAATAGGAGCTTATGCTACTGGAGCTACAAAACTATTTATATATTGTAGAGCTGAATATCCTTTAGCAATAAAACATCTTAAAAATGCTATTAAGCAGATAATTGGAAAAAAACTTAATGTTTTAGACAATAGAGAAGTTGACATTATAATCAAGGAGGGAGCAGGTGCTTTTGTCTGTGGAGAAGAGACAGCAATGATTGCTTCTTTGGAAGGACAGAGAGGTACTCCAAGATTTAGACCTCCATTTCCAACAGATAAAGGATGGTTCGATTATCCAACTCTTATAAATAATGTTGAGACATATGCTAACATTCCTGTTATTATTAGTGATGGTAGCGAAGAGTATGCGAAGTTGGGAACAGAAAACAGCAAGGGAACTAAAATTTTTGCTATGGCCGGAGACCTTGAGTATCCAGGTTTATTAGAAGTCCCTATGGGGATTACCTTAAGAGAAGTTGTCTTTGAGTTAGGCGGAGCAGATCCTGCGGGGGTAAAGGCAGTCCAAACCGGAGGTCCTTCAGGAGGATGTATTCCAGTTAAACTTTTTGATACAGCTATCGACTATGACTCATTGAACGCACTAGGGGCTATTATGGGGTCAGGTGGATTGATTGTTATTGGGAAACAGAGATGCATGGTAGAAACTGCAAGGTATTTTCTGGACTTTACCCATAAAGAATCCTGTGGGAAATGCACTTTTTGTAGAGTAGGTACGAAAAGAATGTTTGAAGTTCTTGAAAGGATTACTGCCGGCGAGGGGAAGGTAGAGGATATAAAGTTCCTGGAAGATATGTGCGATAAAGTAAAAAAAGGTTCACTTTGCGGTTTAGGCCAGACAGCACCAAATCCTATTCTCTCAACTTTGACTTATTTTAGAGACGAGTATACTGCGCATGTTGCAGACAAGCAATGTCCTGCCTTGAATTGTAATGCTCTTGTCGATTTGGAAGTTGAAAAAGAAAAATGTATTAAATGTAAATTATGTATTAAAAATTGTCCTGTTAATGCTGTAAGTGATGATTTCGTTATTGATAACAGTGTATGTACTAGATGTAATTCATGTATAGAAGTTTGTCCTAAGGATACTATTTTTAGGGTAAAACATGGTGAAGGTTTTTACAGCAAAACCGAGAAGGGATGTTAAGCTATGGAAAATATAAATATTACAATTGATGATAAAGGCATAATTGCAGAAAAGGGAAAAACTGTCTATCAGATTGCTTCTGAAAATGGAATTGATATACCAGTTTTATGCTATAACGAGAAAATTTCTCATACAACTTCCTGCTTTGTATGTTTGGTAAAAGATGATAAAACTGGAAAATTTTTGCCATCATGTTCTTTTGTTCCCAGCGACGGTGCTCGTATAATATCTTCTTCTGATGAAGTTCGTGAAATGAGACAGACAGCGTTGAATTTACTGTTATCTGAACATTCAGGTGACTGTGAAGCACCATGTACTGTTTCATGTCCTGCTCATGCTAATGTTGAAGAATATGTCAGAGCAGGTAAAGAAGGTAAATTTCTTAAATCTCTGGAAATAATTAAAGAACGTATTCCTCTGCCAATGTCTATTGGCAGAATCTGCCCTAGGTTCTGTGAAAAAGACTGTAGAAGAAATGTTCATGATAAACCTGTGGCTATTAATGAATTTAAGCGTTTAGCTGCTGATTTATATTACGAAGAGTATATGGAAGAACTACCGGAATTAAATGGGAAAAAAGTTGCTATTATCGGTGCAGGTCCTGGAGGTCTTTCTGTTGCTTATTATCTTCGTCTTATGGGTATAGAATCAATTATTTATGAACGTATGCCTGAACCTGGCGGAATGCTTAGATATGAAATACCTGAATTTCGTCTGCCAAAAGATATTTTAAAGAAAGAAATAGCTCATTTTTACAAAATGGGGATTAAAATTGAATGTGGCAAAGAGCTGGGGAAAGATGTAGATCTTGATGAATTAAAGAAGGAATTTGATGCTGTTGCAATTACAATAGGGTGCTGGAAAGCATCATCTATGAGAGTAGATGGAGAAGAACTTGCTGAGCCAGGTATTGATTGGTTAAAAGAAGTAGCTCTGAATAATTATAAATATCCCAGCCCTGGTAAAACTATTGTTGTAGGCGGCGGAAGTACGGCCATGGACTGCTGTAGAGTTCCTGTACGTTTGGGAAGTAAAGATGTTTCATGCTTCTATCGAAGATCTGAAAAAGAGATGCCTGCTGAAAGGGTAGAGGTTGAAGAAGCAATGGAAGAAGGAGTGAAATTCAATTTTCTTACAGCTCCGTTAAAACTTCGTAAAGCTGGAGATAAGCTTGTTTTAACCTGTCAGAAAATGGAACTGGGAGAACCTGATGCATCAGGCCGTAGAAGACCTGTTCCTGTCGAAGGATCAGAGTTCGATGTTGAAGCTGATACTGTTATTTCTGCAATTGGACAGAAAACCGATGCTATAGGTGACTTAAAAACCAATAAATGGGGTGATATTGATGTTGCGGAAGCTGATAATTGCATGAGCGATAATGTATTTGCTGCTGGTGATTGCGTTTCCGGTGCTGCTACGGTGGTAGAAGCTGTTGCAGGAGGCAGACTGGCTGCTCTTGGTATTAAATCATATTTAGACGGTGATAAGTTTGAAGAACCTAAAATAATAAATGTTTCAAGAGGGCACTGGAACCATTTGGGGAAAGATGATCTCGTATACTTAAAAGAGATGAATAAGGAAGGTCGAATTTTACCACATTTCATTGATATGAAAGAGAGAAGGGAAACTTTTAAAGAAGTTTTTCCAACTTTTTCTAAAGAAGAGGTTATGAATGAAGGGGAACGCTGTATTGAATGTAGCTGTACAGCTAAATCAGATTGTAAACTTAAAAAACATTCTGAAGAGTATGGTTGTGATCCTGAAGCTATCAGCGGGGAGAAAATATTAAATGGCTATGATAATAGACATCCTAGTATTATTCACGATAGAATGAAGTGCTTGAAGTGTGGGATTTGCGTTAAAATTTGTAAAGAAGTAGTGAACCAGAATTTATTGAGTCAGAAGAAGAGAGGTTTTGCTACAACAGTTGAGAGTGCATTTGGAAAAACATTACCTGTGACATGTACAGAATGTGGTGCATGTATAGAGGATTGTCCAGTAGGTGCATTAGACTGGAAAAACAAGGTTGATAAGTAACACATTATAAGTATATTAGATATCTCCATATTAGTATAATAATTTATACTGATATGGAGATTTGTTTTGTTTAATTAAAATTTACAACTTAGAGTTTAAAATGAAAAAACTATTTACTATGAGGCTGGGTAAATTGAAAGATATTAAAAGCCTGGTTCAGTTTAATTATGATATGGCATTGGAAACTGAAAATAAAATGCTGGATAAAAAAACCCTTAAGAAAGGTGTAAAAAAAGTATTAAAGAAAAAAACAGATGCTTTTTACATTGTTACAGCAATGCAGAAAACTCTTATTGCTTCATTGATGATAACAAAGGAATGGTCTGACTGGAAAAGTAGCCACTACTGGTGGATACAAAGTGTATATGTGAAACCTGAATACAGAAGAAAAGGAATTTATAGAAAATTGTATAAAAAGGTTAATAAAATTGCATCAAAATCAAATGATTGCTGTGGAATAAGATTATACGTTGAAAAAGATAATACCGTAGCAAAGAAGACTTATTTTTCACTAAATATGAATGAATCTGATTATGAAATATTTGAGGCAAATATATAATGAAAGACGATTTATTGATCGATATACTTGGGAAATTAAAAACAGATGAAATTAACATAGCTGAAGCTTTATCAAAAATTAAAAGTTTCTCAAATGATAATATAGTTTCAGATCAAATTAATTTAGATTACTCGCGAAAAAACAGATGTGGCTTTCCTGAGTTTATTTATGGTGCAGGTAAAACACCTGAGCAGTTAATTTCTATAATTAATAATATTTATGAACGTGAAGAAGATGTTCTTGTTACCAGACTGGATGAAAATTTATACAGCAAAATATCAGATAATATACCTAGTTTAACTTATGATCCTCTGGCAAAAATTTTATTTTATTTAAGCCCAAAAAAAGAAAAGTTGCTTAAGATATCAGAAAAAAAAGTAGCTGTATTAACTGCAGGAACAAGTGATGTATCTGTAGGTTTGGAAGCAAAATATACTATTGAAATTTGCGGGTATAAAGTTAATACTTTTTTTGATACAGGAGTTGCAGGTATTCATAGATTGTTTAGTAAAATTGAAGAAATTAGAAATTCTGATGTAGTTATAGTTGCTGCAGGAATGGAGGGAGCTTTGCCAAGTGTTGTTGCTGGATTGGTAGCCGTACCAATAATTGCTGTTCCTACAAGTATAGGGTATGGCGCTTCCATGAATGGTCTTACTGCAATGTTTGCCATGCTAAACAGTTGTGCAAATGGTGTATTAGTTGTAAATATAGATAATGGATTCGGAGCAGCATGTGCTGCAGTCAGAATTTTAAATTCAGCTAAAAAATAATAAACCGGTATTTATGAATACCGGCTCAATATTTTTTTAAGAAAAGTTATTAATTTAGTTCAGTTTTGACTCTTTGCAGTTCTTTTTCTATATTAGTCAATAATTCTCCAAATATTTCATCAACAGTTTCAGGTTTTTTAATAAGCCCCACAGATTGTCCAGCCATTAGAGAACCTGTTTCAATATTGCCATCTACTACTGCAGACCTTAAACCGCCCATCCAGTATTCTTCAACTTTAAATTGAGCATCATTTCTTGATATTTCACCTTTATCTAATTGCTTAAGAAGATCAAGTTGAAGGCGACCGAAATCCTCCATGCCTTTATTTCTCAGTGCCCTGACAGCCACTACAGGGAGGCGGCTGTCGTATTGTGGTGTAGAGATTGCATCTCTGGCATTTGCATGAATAAATTTTTCTTTAAATTTAGGATGAGCTAAACACTCTTCTGCCATTGCAAATCTTGTTCCTAGCTGAACTCCGGAAGCTCCCATCATCAGCATATGAGCACACATTTTACCGGTAGCTAAACCACCACCTACAAATACAGGTACTTCATTTATTTCAAATAGCACCTGTTGTAGAAGAACTATTAAACTAACATGACCAACATGACCACCTGCCTCCATACCTTCAAGCACAATAGCATCTGCTCCGAACTTAACCATTCTTTTGGCAATAGATGCAGTTGAGGCAAAGCATATTACTTTAGCACCGGTATTTTTTGCAGCCTTAATTTCATCTCGATTTGGAAAACCTCCTGCAAAAATAATGTATGGTAATTTTAAATCTTTTACTAATTCCAGATGATCTTGATATGCTGGAGCTATCGTAATAATATTTACAGCAATAGGATTATCAGTTAATTTACGAGTTTCTTCTATTTGAGCTTTCAGTATATCAGGTGGTGTGTTTCCTCCTGCTAAACATCCAAAACCTCCTGCATTTGCAACCGCTGAAACAAGTTTTGGTTCACTTACCCAAGTCATAGCTCCGCAGATTATAGGATATTTTACATTTAGGAATTCACTTCCTCTTTTATAAAGTCTGTCTGATAAATTAGCCATTTATATTTCTCCATAATAAAACACAATATTTATAGTTAATTATAACAAATTAGTTTAGAAATGACAATTTAATAATTTTTAGAAGAATATTTTATGAAAAATCTATTATTTGAGCTCAGACATATATAGATTCATTTTTATATCTTAACTTTCCGTAAATATATGTGGCTTTGATTGTCCTGTTGTCTCCAAGCATTTGAAGACCGAATAATTTATCAGCAAAAGTTTTAGAATACTTTGCTCTTTCTTTCATAAGTGGAGTATTAGCAGGATCCATAACAATAAAATCAGCATCTTTACCTATAGAGAAATTACCTAGGTTTTTATCAAGTTTTAAAGCCCTTGCATTTCCAAGGGTTGAATAATATAAACTGTGTAAGGGTGATAGCTTTATATTTCGCAGAGATGCTGCTTTATAAGCTTCATTGAGTGCCTGTAGCATAAATATACGGTTTCCTCCACCAACATCTGTTCCAATTGATAAATTTAAATCATGATGCATTGCTTTAGATATATTAAATACGCCACTCCCCAAGAAAAAATTTGAACTCGGGCACCATGATACTATGGAATTGCTTTCTTCTATTGCAGAAAAAGCTCTATCTGTTAGGTGTATACAGTGACCGAAAATGCTTTTATTACCCAGTAAATCAAATTTTTCATAAACATCAGTATAATCTATGCTCCATGGATAAAGCTCTTTGATCCATTCAAGCTCACTTCTATTTTCAGATAAATGGGTCTGAAGGTATACTTTCGGGAATTCTTTTGTTAAGGTTTTTGCTACTTCCAGTTGAGCTTCAGTAGACGTTGGAGCAAATCTTGGTGTAACTGCATATTTTAATCTGTTCTTACCATGCCATTTTTTTATAAGTTCTTTTGAATCTTCATATGCAGATTCTGGTGTATCCAATAAATAATCTGGAGCATTTCTGTCCATCATCACTTTTCCTGTAATCAAACACATATCAATTTCATTTGCTGCTTCAAAGAGAATATCTGCTGATATTTTATGCACAGTGGAGTAGGTTGCTGCTGTGGTTGTACCGTTTCTAAGTAATTCATGAATAAAAAAATGTGCTTTTTCTAAAACATAGTTTCTATTATGATATTTTTTCTCTGTAGGAAATACATAATTATTAAGCCATTCCAATAATTGTTCCCCATACGATGCTATCATTTCCAGTTGAGGAAAATGTATATGTGTATCGATGAAACCGGGGAATAGTATATAACCGCTGTAATCAATTATATTAACACCTTCAGGTAATATTTTTGATGCAGTACAAAACTCATCTATTTTATTAATCTTACCTGATTCTATGACAAGCAAGCCATCTTCGATAAACTGGTATGAATCGATATCGCTTATAGATTCAGGTTTTCTTAAAAAATGAAGAATGCTTCCTCTGTATGCCTGAATGTTTGACATAAAAATTTCCCCTTGCTTATACCTGCAGAATAATAAAAATATAAAAGATATAAAGATAAATTTATTATAGAATATTGCAATTAGTTAATTGAATATTGAATTATTTATACATTATTCTTTGCATAACAAATTATTTTACGATTTATTTTAATATTGCAATGTTTTTGTAAAAACTTATTAATTCTCTGATTAAGCAATTGAAATTTTAAAGCATAAAATTATATTTTACTTTCACTTAAGCCGAAGTGGCGAAATTGGCAGACGCGCCAGATTCAAAATCTGGTTCTCGTTAGAGAGTGTGGGTTCGAGTCCCACCTTCGGTACCATATCTTTCATTTCTTAATCAAATTACGCTGTGTAACATTGTTTTATAGCAAAACTGTATAATATTTCGGTTTCATACATGTAGAATGAGTATAGAAATAGCATACACACTCCACTATTTATTTTTTCAATATGCACGGGCGGATTATAGGTCAGCTAAAATATAACTTAAATTCAATTTACTAGTGCAACCCCATAGATTTAATCCAAGAAACTAAAAATAAATATGGAGTTTTATAACCAAATATTTTTTTTGAGCGGCCATTTATGATGTACTGCACGTGCAATACATCATGTTCTGATATATTCTTGAAGAAGTAAATTCATTTTGGAAAAACCATTTACATTATTTGTGGAATATATATTATGCTTACGTTTATATAAAACATATAAATTAGTTACTAGAGTAGACCTGCAGACTAATTATAGTTATATTTAGTTAAGGCATCTGCTAGGTCGTGATTTTGTAAAGGGAGTTTTTTATATACTAGGGATACTAATTGTTTACATTTAGTATCCCGCCTTTTTATTTACTAATTACTATTTGAAGTGTACCTGTTTAATAGATTATTATCAATACTTACATTTCTATAGCTGTTTCGTCTGTAAGGTCTACCGGTTCCATCGAGTCTTTAATTACTCGGCATTTGTTTACGAAATTCGAACTTGTTACATATGTAAAGGTTATAAAAGATAAGACACCTATAGATATAAAGAGGGTATAGGTATTCAGTATTCCGCATCCTCCATAAGTTATCGGGCCGATGCATATCAGAGCCGTTAGAATCCATAGAAAAATTATAAAAGGTAAACAGGTGTATATAATATCTTTAAGTTTATATTCACTGTTCTTTGCACCGTTCAATGAAATAAAAATTATCATAAAAATGGTTATTGCGACAGTGAGGTATAGCATATCTTTCGCTCCGACAAAAACAAAAAATAGGGATTGGATGATAAAAAGGATTGTACAAAATGTAAATGCGCATGGAAGTTTATACGTGCGTTTTTTGTTTGGTAAAGCACGTCTCAAACCAACCAGTGAGATTGGAACTATCATATAAAGCAGAATGATTAATGAAGTTAAAAATAGAATTATGTTTGCCCAGCTGTGGAATAGAAACAGAAAACATACAGCAATGATAAAGTTAAAAAGCATTGATGCACTGGAAAAATTATATTTTTTATTCACTTTAGAGAATATTTTCGGCATCTGTTTTTCTCTTGCCATTCCGCATAATACCCTCGACGTACCACCAACAAATGCAATCCCTGTTCCACTTGGAGATATACATGCATCAACGTAAAGCATTAATGTCACAAAATTCAGGCCAAGCAACGATGTAAGTTTTACAAATGGAGAATCAAAGTTTAATGCATGCCACCCTGTAGAAGCTAATTCTTTTGTATTTAGAGCACCGATGAAGGCTGTTTGAAGAAGAATATATATAATAAAGCATATTATAATTGATAAAATCATACCTGCCGGCAGAGTTTTGGCCGGGTTTTTTACTTCACTGGCGAAAGAGGTCCCAAGTTGAAACCCATTAAATGCATATATCATTCCTGAAGCTGTTATTGCCATAAATATTGAGTTTGCTCCGTATGGCATAAAAGAGTGATGAAATGCACTAAAATTATCTATTTGGAAACAGAAAATAATTATGATAATACCGACAAAAACCGGGATGATAAATTTATAGACAACAATTACATTATTTATTTTGGCGAAAAACTTTATTCCAAACATATTAATAACCCAATATATTATCAATATAACTAATGTTAGGCATATACCTAAAAAGGTCAATGAACCGTCATACATAAGATGGTTGGATATAGAAGGTGAAAGACTCGACATGTACTCTACAGTAGCCTGGGCTTCGGCAGGAATACCTCCTATAAAGTCCAGCCATATTGCAAATGAAAAAATTGCTCCAAAATATTTATTATGTGATATGACTCCAAGCCTGCCAACAACTCCTCTAACAGGATACATCGCTACAATTTCGGAAATAACCAGCGCCATTAATAGAAAAAATATAAGAGCAAGAGTCCAAGAAAAATAAACTGCGGAACCAGCTTCCTTTGCACCTAAATAAGCGCTAAACATCCACCCACTTCCAATTATTCCGCTCACGGATATTGCTATTACAGAAAATAAACCTATTTTTTGGGGCTTCTGAACATTATTCATTTTGGGTACCAGTTTATGTGTTTTTTTTTAATAAATATGTCTGAGTCAAAGCTAACTTTTTTTATTTATTTCTTTATGATTATAGCTTTAAGTTGAGTATATGGCATTAAGAAGATTTACTTCTATAAAAAGAAATAGAGAAGTTGATGTCATTACTGATTCTAAAAATGTTGTTGGTAGAATCCAGAGAACGATTAACACTGACTGGGAAAAATTTGCAAGAGATACTGTGATATAAATAGAATGATATTGTTGATATAAAAAAACTCGAAAAGCTTTATGATGTGGAATATAGTGTAAATAGCTTTTGTATTTTAAATTAATGATGTAAAATCAACTCAAATATTTTATTAAATTTATCATAAAAATATTATGATTTTTCAAACGTTTATATGATAAGGGGAGAGCGTTATGAAAAAAGATAAAAAATCTGCCTGGATTTTTTCCATTTTATATTTCATGGGATTATCCATTTATATGCTGAAAGGTTTAGTTGGAGTAAGCTTTCCTTTTCTGCAGTCTGAATATCATTTTTCAGCCGTACAGCTGGGTAATATCGCCGCAACTTTTTTCTGGACCTATTCTGTTTCATTTCTTCTTTTAGGTGTTGTAACCAGAAAAATAGGTGTAAAAAAGCATGCAGTATTTACATTTGCAGGAATGGGAATTTGTGAAATTTTATTTGCATTAAGTTCAACCTATTCTGCATTTTTATTTATAAAGGCTGTTGAAGGTGTTATGGCGGCGGGATTCTTTCTATGTTCTGCTTCAATAATTTGTGCTCTTTTTGCTGAGAAAAAGTCAAAACAGGTTCAGGCATATCAGATTTCTTCTGTTGGAGTATCAAGTTTAGCTATAGCTGTTTTGCTAGTTCCATTGATGGATTTTTTCAGCTGGCGTGCCGGTTATACTGCTGTTGGAATATTGTGCCTGGTAATAGCAGTTCTGATTATTAAGTTCATTCCAGACGTAGAACTGGTTGAAAAACATGAAAAATCAGTACCTTTTCGTTTAATTCTATTTCGTAAAACTACTCTCTGCATGCTGGTTAACATGCTGTTTATAAATATATATCTGTACGCTATTTTTAATTTTGCAGTTTTATATTTTGCCGACAGTAAGGGGTTTTCAGTTCAGGCTGCATCCTATTTATCGGCTGTCAATGCCGCAGTGGCTTTTTTTTGTATTCTGCTTATGGGGTATCTTACAAAATATTTCAGACCTAAAAACATATATTTAATCTTAATTATTTTAATTGCAGTACTTGGTTTGGGGATTGTTTTTACTCCGTTTTATATTGAAAGTATGGCTCTTGCATATGGTTTCAGTTTTGGCGGGTTTTCTATGCTTATGTCTTTAAATCAGCAGTTGTATACTAAAAATGAAATACCTGTTTCAACAGGGATTATAAATTTTGGAGGAGCATTGGGAGGAGCTATAGCTCCGAGTTTATTTGGTTTTATATTAATTACGACCAATAATAATTATAATGTATGTTTTATCATATTATCGATTTTGGTACTAATTCCGATTTTTACAATTATTCCAATAACAAAACACGATGAATACAGAAAGGATTTACTGAGTAAAAAACTATGTTAATAAAAAATAAAAAAATAATAGAAGACGGAATCAAGGATAGAAGATACATTCATGCAAATCCTGAGATTTCTTATGAAGAATATAATACCTTTAAATATCTTTTAGATAAAATTAAAGATATAAAAAATATAGAAATTGATGAGAGTTTAAAACCGACACTACTTGCGACATTACACCTGAATAAACATGGAAATACAGTTGCATTTCGTGCAGATATCGATGCTCTGGAGCTGACAGAAGAGACAAATCTTCCGTTTAGATCAAAAAACAGAGGTGTAATGCATGCATGTATGCATGATATGCATACTGCAACTTTATTAATGCTTTTGAAACATGTTGAAGGTCAATGTGAAAACCTTAAAAAGATTAAAAAAATTAAATTTATTTTTCAATCTGCAGAAGAAAACCCGATACGTGGGGGAGGTGCTATTCGTGTTGTTGAATCCGGTTTTTTAGATGATGTTGATTACTTTTTTGCAAATCATTTTGATTCTTCCGTTCCAATTGGAGAAATATTAACCACTATTCGTCCGATGACTTCTAATCATGATGTTTTTGATATTTATCTGGAAGGTGTTGGAGGTCACGGTTCCCGTCCTGAGCAAACATGCGATGTAATACCTGTGGCATGTGAAATAATTCAGGCCCTTCAAACTTTAATATCACGTAAAACCGACCCTTTCCATCCCATAGTTCTCTCTATCACAGATATACATGCTGGAGAAGGGACGTATAATATTATTCCAGGTACACTTAATATGCGCGGAACACTGCGAACAATGTATAAGAAAGATAGAGAAAATTCTCATACAGAAATCAAAAAGATGATTTCTCATATAGGAAGCGCACACGATATAAAAACTGAATATGTTCCAACATTTGGATATCCTTCTGTTCTAAATCATTTGGACTGCTTTGAAATTATAAAGAGAGCCGTACCTGACAAATTTAAATTTAAAGATCGTATTTTTGGTATGGCAGGAGAGGATGTAGCTTTTCTTATTAAGAAAACAAAAAAATCAAGGGGGGCTCTTTTTCTTACTGGGACTGCTGATATAAATATACCAGGTTCCTGTTTTCCCCTTCATAATTCCAAATTGGAAGGGAATGAAAAAGCTATGGAAATTGCCTTGTCAGTATTCCTGAATATTTTGAATATCGTTGATACTATTTGATTTTTCTTTGACTTACATATAGATTTTTACATAATCTTAAATAAAAAGCAGATACTGGGAAAGTATTGATAGCTTATTTAAGATAAGAAACTGCAGAAGTTTATATAAACCATCAGGCGGAAATATTTTGCATATTTATTAAAATCAAATTTATGAAAGGGAAAACAAAATGAAATCAGCAACTAAGGATATAATCCCAACAATCAGCTTGGGAGTGTTAAGTGACGAAAATGATAAGTTCTATATTTGGAGCTTCGAAAAAAATGCATGGTGGAAACCGGCTGGAATAGGATTTACCGAAAATTTATCAGAAGCAGGAACATATCATAAGGATACAGCAACTAAATTAGTAAATGATGCTAGTTGCAATGGAAAAGAATCAGAAATAATGATTGGAACAACTCAGATTATAGTAAAACTTAAAAATGCTTAAGAAAAATTTGAGTATACTCCCTGCCTTGTTTAAATAGCTGGAGTACAATGATGCAAATGAAAATAATCATAATAGCTATAGCGCGATAATAACAACATTTTTTATTTCTGCAAATGGTTTTAAATAAAGAGAATAGGTTATGAAAATATCAGAAGGAATATTTACAAATAGAGCTCTTCTCGAGAAGATAATGAAAGAATTTTGTACGAGTTTAGGTCTGAATGAATCTGTATTAATGGATAATCCAAATTATTCAATAAATCCAATGGATATAGATGAGTATAACTGCCATTTAATAATGAAAGATCATGGAGTGATTATAGGCAGGGTTATTTTTAGAAAAAATAATAATATGATAAGCTATAAAATTTTAGATTGTAGTGATAATGTAGTTTTCACTGCAGGACCTGAGTTTTAATAGATAAGATAAGTTTGAAAAATAATCCAATCAATGTTTTTTTTCACTTATTATTTTTAAAATAAGAACTATGGGGATAATTGCTCCCAAAAAGTGTATGATAATCCATAAGGTTTTTAGAGTAGAAAAAAATGATACATATTTTAGAAAATAAAATAACAATATTGGATTATATATTAGAATTAATAAAGTCAAAATTAGTAAAACTATAAAGTAGGTACTGTTTTTCTGATGTCTTCTGTATCCTGTCAAAATGCCTTTTATTGTATAAAATATTAAGGTTAATAAGCATACAAAATATGTGAAAGTTGTTGCAATGATTGCAGGTCTGTACAAAACTAGATAATGAGCGTTCGAGTGAGATATATCTGAGAAATCTAATAGATGGAATATCGTGTATGCCATTGGGCATGCCACAGATAGAATACCTGCTATAATGATAACTGTTTTTTCTCTTTCAGTATACCTCATATGAGGAGTATCCAGCCAAATATTATTATAACATTACTTATCTTTATAATACAGAATTAAAAAGTTAATTGCAATACTTCTGGATTAGAGATTAAGAAAAGTTAGATTCAGTAAATATAAAAATTTAAAGATCAAAATTAGAAAATGTATAATATTTAATCTGATTCATAAAAATCTGCTTTTACCGCCTGACATATAGGACATTTCCAATCATTAGGTAGATTTTTAAATGTCGTTTTTATAGATATTTTATTAATAGGATCTCCTTCCACGGGATCATATTCATAGCCACAAAATTTGCAGATATAGCATTTCATTATTTAGAATCCTGAATTTAAAGTTTAAATAAGTATTATTATATATTACCGTGTGAGAACTGATAAAATTTAATCAGCACATTCCTAACGGAGCTTTTTCATTTGGATCAATTAATACCTCAATAAGAGTAGGCATTTTTATTTTATCAAAATTTATTTGCTCTAAATCTTCTAAATTGGTAACTTTAATAGAATTTGCTCCTAATGATTCAGCAAGTAAACAGAAATCAGTTTCAGGAATTGAAAAATTTGCTCTATCACAGCCTTTCAGATCATGACTTTGTTTAATCATTCCGTAAAGTTTATCTTTTAGAAGTACAATCACTATTGGTAAATTATGCTCGGCAATTACACTTAATTCTGTTACGCTCATGAGAAAACAACCATCTCCAGTAAAACATACTGTAGGTACATTTTTGTTGCCGAAACCTGATCCTGCTGCAGCACCTATAGCCCAACCCATTGGAGCGAAATTTATGGAAATATTGTAGTTTTGATACTGCTCTAAAAACATATGGTGTATTGTCCAGGGAATGCTGTTGCTGTTATCGATATAGTATCTTGTACATTTAGGAAATTTCTCCACTATTTTCTGTATTAATATTGGTGGTTTGACTAATTCATTTGGATTAATAGTTAATCCATTGATAGAATTTCTTATTTTTATATTTTTAGGAATATATTCCGAAATGTGACTGCGATCTGAATATTGAGAGCAAGAATTTATTTTACTTTGTTTTAAAAATGGTTTATTTTGCTCTAAACAATTAACCAGGTATGAAAAGACTGACTTAAAATTTCCTAATATATGTGTTTTTGCCATGGGAGACTGTCTAAAATTTGATATCTTGTCATCAATATGGACTAATTTTTCATTAAGTAGAGAGGTATCCCAGCGACATGTCCCCCATTCATTCATATCCGAAGCAACGCTTATGATTAACCCTAAATTTTGATTTTCCATTACTTCTCTTGCGGATGAATGGCCGGAGAATCCAAAAACACCTTTATATAGCGGATGATAAGGATTAATTGATTTTTTCCCGGTTGGAGTAGTGACAATTTCAGCATTGACTATTTCTGCAAATTTCATTATTAAATTACCTGCCTCATGACATCTGAAATCTACATGCATAGCTATGCTTTTATTGTCTGATATTGTATGAGTTATAGAGGTTATAAGATTGTCTAAAGATATTTTATCTACAATCAGATCTTGCTCTGAAATTAAATTTTTTAAATTTCCATAAGTGGGAGGTGCATCAAAAGGAGCACTGAAGATCTCGGCAGGTATACTAAGGTGGGCAGGACCTTTTGAGCTTGATAATGCGACTGTGAGCGCTGAAGTTAATTTTTTTTCAAATTGGTTTGAGTGAGTAATAAGAGTATTATAATAAGTGCATTTATCAAACATTCTGATGATATCATAACCATCAGAAGAGGAGTCCTGAAATGTTCCAAAGCTAAAATCTTTTATAAGTGTTTGAGGTGTTATAGCTAAAACAGGGATATGTTCAGAATATGCTGCGGAAATTCCTGTAATAAAATTTGTAGCCCCTGGACCGGTAGTCGCACAGCATACGCCAAGTTTGCCTGTTTCTCTTGCATATCCGTCAGCCATATAAGCTGCTCCATTTTCATGTCTGCTGAGAACTAGTTTTATTTTTCCTCGCCTCTCACTCCTTCCAAGGGCTTCAAAGAATGGATTTAGCGCACTGCCTGGGACGCAGAATACAAATTCAACTTCTAACATTTCAAGATATGAAACTAATAAATCACTTAAGGTAGTTTTAGGCATAATTGATTCTCCTATAAAAATTAATACTAATAAATATTACATAAATCTTTCCATCGAGTAGTATATCTTTTTGAAATATGATTTCTAGATAACTGCCATCTCTGATTATTTAACCCCGAAGATGCAATTACTATGCTTTTCTTTCCATATTTCCTATTAATATCATCCATTACTTTAGATATTTTACTGTCATTTGGATTTTCTTCATTAAACATATCAGGTTGTCTTATGTTTTCATTTATAAGATCGTTAAGAAAAATTCCAGATTTTTTATAATGATATCCCTCTCTATATATTTCCCGTAAAGCTCTTACTGCATACTTTACAATCAGACCTGTTGCATTATCGGCATAAGGAAGGGGCAGAGTAATAGAGTTGATATACTTTGGTGATTTTTTATTAAAAAAATTCGTTCGAATATATATACTTATGGATTGTGCTATTAATTTATCCTTCCTTATTTTAGCAGATGCTGAAACGGCATATGATACAATACTCTCTTTAAGTTCATTATATTTACTAATAGTATGGCTGAAACTTCTTGAGTAGCATAAATTCTTTTTAGATTGTGGCATGCTTTCAAGTTCTATCACCGGTTTTTCTTTCAATTCCCATATGGTTCGCAATAAATTTATGCTAAAATTTTTCCTAATATAATCATCTGATAACTTCAGAAGTTGACTTGCTTTAGTTATTCCTATCCTGTTGAGCTTTTTTGTAGTAGCATATCCTATTCCCCACACTTCTTTGACAGGAAAAGAGTAGAGGACATTGTTTATTTCATTTTGATCAACTAGAATACGATATTTTGATTTAATATTATTAATTTTGACAAGTTCTGCCGCAACTTTAGCTAAAGTTTTTGTTTTTGCTACTCCTATTTTTACAGGCATGCTGACCCATTTATTGCTGACATTAACAATATCCATGCATGTATGATTTAAAGATTCAATATTATCCTGGAGTTTAAGAAAAGCTTCATCAATCGAATAAATTTCTACGTTAGCCGAATAGTTGTGCAGAATATTCATAATTCTTGAAGAAATATCGCCATATAATTCATAATTAGACGAGAAGAGTGAGATGTTATGTTTTTTAATTATGTCCTTGAGTTGATAAAATGGTGTGCCCATCTTTATCCCGAGATTTTTAGCTTCTTTTGACATTGCTATGGCACAACCGTCATTATTTGATAAAACGATTACAGGTTTGTCTTTTAATGCTGGTTCAAAAATACGCTCACATGAAGCGTAAAATGAATCACAATCTACTAAAGCAAAATATTTATTCATAATCAAAAGTTATGTATCAGACTGATTACTTTTCCCCAGATTTCAAATTCTAAGGTATCGGTAATTATTAAAGATTTATATTTTGGATTTTCCGGTTGAAGAATATATACATCATTTTTGACAATTAATCTTTTGACTGTAAACTCTCCATTTATAACAGCAATTATTACGTCATTGTTCTGTGCTTCTACAGATCTGTCGACAATGAGTATGTCTCCAGGTTGAATTCCTGCATTTACCATTGAATCCCCATCTACTCTGACAAAAAAAGTTGCAGGAGGGTTTTTTATCAAGTGTTTGTTAAGGTCCAAAGGCCCGTCCATATAGTTTTCAGCAGGTGATGGGAAGCCTGCTGAAACATGTTCTGTTGCTATGGGGATTTCCACTTCTGATAGAATTGGTGGAGAAGTAAAAAAAATAAGTTTTTCTTTTTCTGTGTTAATCTTCATATATCATTAAACTATTTTATTATTATATTTAAATCAATATCAGCCGGGGAAAAATAGATATAATCAGCTTTATTAAGTTTTTCTCTTGAGCCGATGCCGACTGTTTTCATTCCGGCTTGTTTCGCTGCCTCAATTCCAGCTTCAGCATCTTCAATAACAATACAGTTTTCAGGAAAAACTCCAAGCTGTTTTGCACAATAAAGAAAGATATCAGGTGCCGGTTTAGAGTTTATAACACAATTTCCATCACCTATTAAATCAAAATAATCAAATATTTTAAGCTTATTCAGAACGAGACGGGCATTTTTTGATGCAGACCCCAAGGCAATATTGATATTTTTATTTTTAAAAAATTTTAAAATTCTGCATATTCCTGGAAGAAGATTTTCCGGTGTTACAGTATTAATAAGTTCAAGGTAATAAATATTTTTCCTTTCAGACAGTTTCTTCAGCTTTTCAGCTGTTATTTCTCTATTATTTTTATTTAGGATAATCTTAAGTGAATCTATTCGGGAGACACCTTTTAAATTTTCATTTATGGACTTATCAAAATAGAGATTTTCTTCTTGTGAAACTCTTTTCCATGCAAGAAAGTGAAATTCAGCAGTATCTGTAATAACACCGTCTAAATCAAAAATAACAGTATTGATTTTTCTCATTATGATACCTTTAAAAACAGTTGTTTATATTAATCATCAAAATTTCACAGAAAGTTTTTGTCCAGAATGGATAGTGTCATGATTCTCAAAAATAGATACATATAGTTTTTTGCAGCTTCTGTTTTCAACAGTGAGTATACTGTGTGTAATTTCTATATAAACGTTCTGTCCTTTCCATATCAAAGGGAAAGATATTTTCTTCCATTTATCCGGTAGATTTGGCCCTAAATGCAATATATTTGTTTCCATTGTGGTTTTAATGCCTGCAAATCCAAATACAGCTACCTGCCAGTTAGCTGCGGCATTGGCGATGTGAATTCCACGGGAAGCTCCTCCATTTGCAAAATCTAAATCAAGGCCGGATGTTTTCTTCCAATACTCCCAGGCTGTATCCCTTTTTCCAAGCTTTAATGCAAGGATTGCATGAATACCGTAGGATAACGAAGAGTCATGAGTTGTATATGGCAGATAATAGTTCCAGGCTGTTTCCAGCTCTTCAATTGTAAATTCGTCCGGGAACAGATACATGAGCATTAATACATCTGCCTGTTTTAAGCATTTTGTTCTGTATAGCTTTTCCTGGTGAACATTTGCTCCAAACGGTTTTGTTTTATCTTTCCAGTCATTTTCAAAATCAGGTTCAGCTTTATCTGTAAAAAATTCGCACTGAAGCACTAAATTACTCTTTTTTAATATTGATAACTTTTCTGCAGTTTCAGTAAATAATTTTTCCTCTTCCTCTGTGCATTTTCCGGTTTTTACTGCTGTCTGTAGGTTAAAAGCTACAAGCCTGTTTGTATAACTGTTGTTATTTGAAATAGCCGTATATTCATCTGGTCCCATAACTCCTAAGAGTTCCGGAATATTTTTTTCTCTGTTGAAATCTATTCTGTCAATCCAGTACCTTGCAGTTTCCATAATCAGTTCAGCTGAATCGGTATTTATGAAATTTTCATTATTCACAGCTTTTGCATAGTGTGCCAATCCGTAAATAACATCGGCAGTGACATGCACTTCATGATCTCGGTACTGCCAGTTCGCCAGCGGACAGCACTCATTGCCGTCAGGATCTGATTCCCATGGATAGCGCGCTCCTTTATATCCGTAGAGTTCAGCATTCTTTTTTGCCCCGTTGAGACTCTGTATCCTGAATTCTGCAAAGGTACGGGCTCTGTCAGGATCGGTATATAAATAAAAGGGGAGCATATATATTTCTGTATCCCAGAAAAATCTTCCAAAATAAGCATCCCCTGCGTACCCCTTTGCATCTATTGTAACTCTGTTATCCTCGGGGACATGGCATCTTAGCAGATGATATAGAGAAATTCTAAGCGAAAGTTGGGATTTGGTGTCACCTGTAATTTTAATATCGCATGTCTTCCATCTCTTTGTCCAGCATTTGTTATGAAGGTCAAGATGTGCTTTATAGGTTAGATTTTCTGCGTTCTTAAGAATATTGGCAGTATTTGATTTATCTAAGTCAATGTTTGTGCATACAGCTGTTCTTTTTTCAATAACAATTTTTTGTCCCGAATTACAGCTGATATTCAGTTTAAGTGATGCCTTTCTAGGCCCTTTAACAAATTCAGTTTTATATTTAGAGTCTAAGAGTAATTTTGAAAGTAGATTGACGATAATATTTGAATCTGTTACTGTTTTGCAGGCAAGACTGTAATTTCCGTGGTGTTTAAAACAGGTTTTTTTCAAATGATCATATCCGCTTGTTCTGATATCGGCATCAATAAAAGATTCAATTTCAATATTACACTTTTTATCAGAGGCTATACATAATTTTTGGAAACATATATGTTTATAAGCTGAGCTTATAAATCTTTCAAAATGTATACTTATTTTACAGCCAGATTTAGTAATCCATCTGAATTTTCTGGTTATTAAACCATTTTGCAAGTTAAACTTTCGTTCATAATGTTCAAATGCAGAGTTTTCAATATCAAAAATTTCTCCTTCACATTTTAAACTTAAACCGATAAAATACGGCAGATTTACCATTTCATTATTGAGGAGGGGATGGTTGGCAAAAACTCCCGGAACATACGTACCCCACTTGTTTTTGGATAAATTAAATTCTTCTACAGTAACATTTCCGGGAATTCTTAAATAAGTTTCATTTTGTTTACTGTTATCTATTATTTCCTCAAGTGAACCTCTTACATGCAAATAACCGCTTCCCTGTGTAAACAGGCCTTCATAAGCGATAAAATCATTTATACTGTTCAGGTTTTCTGTTATACTCCATTCACTCATCATATTAACAACCGTAATTTAAGTCTGCAGAAAATAATAATTTTCATTGATACGGATGTGCAGAAGCACATCCGTTTATGCTGTATTTTACATATAGTAGATAACAATCTACCGCTCTATTAAGTTAACTTCATTTACAGATTTTGTTTCAATATTGATTTCAAAGGTTTTAATTTCAAAAGCATTGAGCTTAACTTTTTTATTAAATCCTAAAACCTCAGAAGATATAAATGTCTCTTTTGAAGATCCTGTAGCTTCAAATAACCTTATTATTACAACATTATCTTTTTGTGTACTTTTTTTAACGGCCATAACCTGAATAGAATCATCGCTTAACTGTAGTAGTGATTTAATACTGTTTTTGCTTTCTCCGCTAGGGAAAAATGATAGTGCCATTGGTTTTTCATTTTTAACCAGAGCTTCTCTGTCAATAGAGTTTATCCTCTGATCAGAGTCACCTGCATTAAGCCAGAAAGTATAGAGCCTTTCACCCTGATCATGGCGGGGAATTAATCTATCCTGTAAAACTATATCATGACCTTCAAACGGGTGCCCTGAATAGGCCGGAGATCTTAGAAGGCTCAGACCTATTTCACTGCCTTTAAAATTGGTGCCGTATATTCCGTCATTAATGATGCTCAATGCTTTTTCAGCTTTCTTATCAATAGCTAGCAGCCATTTCTGCAGAACAACTTCCTGTCCGTTTGATGAAAAATGCTCAGCCCCGCAGGCAACCTGTCCAATATATTTATTTGATTTTTCTGTATTGAAAGCAAGTTTTAGTAGTTTATTTTTTTCAGCCCAGCAGACCCTTACAGATATTTCAATTTCTGTATTGTTTTTAGGAATTTTATATTGGATGCATATATTCGAATTTCTATAACCGAATAAGGCTTCAACAACAGTTCTGGTATCACCGTTTTCAATTACTCTTACCGGTTCCAGTTTTTTCTTTACTGAACCGGTATAACAGGCTGCCTTTTCTCTAGTGAGTAATTTAAATTCACCTATTCGTTTACCAAATTTTTGTTTTTCCATAATCCAGGAATCTTCATTATCCTCTAAAACAATAGGTAAGCATGAGTGTTTGTCTAAAAATTCATGACCTTTTACTTTATATGATTTTAGCAAACCTGTTTTCTTGCTTATTTTAACTGTTTTTTCTGAATCAGAGAGTGATATATTGCTGTCACTCTGCTTAAATTTCATATTTGGTTTGGAAGGCAGTTCAATAATTTTACAGTCAAATCTATTCATTACAGATGGTTTTAGTTCTGCTTCAAAAACAACCTTTTTTCTCCAATCCAGATGAAGGTTGCTGTACTCTTTTTCCACTTGGGAAGGCAATTTCTGTTTTCCAGCATAGACTTTTACATCCATAAATGTATTTTTCCAGTTCTGGTCCGCAAGATTGAATTCGCAGTCAATTACAGTTTTAACAGGGTAAGGGTGCGGGTTATATACAAGTATTGGAATTTCTCCTTCAATAGCTTTTTGCTGATCTCCTGCCAGTGCAAAAAAAGCTCTTGCCTTTAATCTTGAAAGGATTTCCTGACCATGGGCCATTAACCTTAAAGATGTGTCTTCTACAGGTTGTATTGCAGAACCAGGCAGAATATCATGGAATTCTGCAAACGCAAGATCTTTCTGAGCCTGATCTAATTCATCTTCGGGATAATTCAACAGTTTTTGAGCCCATGCCGATGTTAGCATTTTTTCTGTTGAATAGAGTTCGTTTTCCAATTTACGGTGTTGTTGTTTTAAACGTATTTGGGACGTATAACATCCAATTGCCCATTTGTTAAGGTCTTTTTTATGTACAGGCAAAGCTTCGGCATTCAATTCTCTAAAGTAATTTTCAGGAGTTGAATGAATAATATTAATTTCAGTTTGTTCAGATGCGAATTTATTCAGAGATTCATAATCGATTCTTGACGGTCCGCCTCCATGATTACCGATACCCCAGAGAACAAGATCTGTATCATGTTCAGGATAGTGCTTAATATATTTTTTAACTTTATTAACTGCTTCTCCGCGCAAGGTCAGGTACATGTCGAATGCTCTAAGGGCTTTTACTTTTGACCCGTCATATCCTTCCCATATAAAAGCGTCATTTTCCAGTTTGCAGTCATGCTGTGCAGGGCGACAGAACAGATAGCTGTCGAAACCGCTTTTTACCAGTATCTGCACTAAGCCTCTTGTATGTCCAAACGGGTCAAAGTTAATTGCAGTAGTTGGTTCTTTTCCAAATTTGTCTTTGAAATAATTCCTTCCCAATAGTATCTGTCTTATAAAGGATTCTCCAGAAGGCATATTACAGTCCGGCTGAAGATACCAACCGCCCATTATATGCCATTTACCGGCTTCAACCAGTTTTTGAATCCTTTCAAACAGTGATGGATCATACTCTTCTATCCATTGATAAAGAATTGCCTCATTATGATTAAAAACAAATCCATCATAACTGTCACAAAAGTCAGCGGCAATTCTAAAAGTACTTATTGTCTCGGCTGCTCCCTCTTCCCATTCCCATAACCAGACAGGGTCTAAATGAGCATTGCATACTAAATGTATTTTTCTCATTTTGAAAATCCTTGTAATTACCAATTAAATGTTTTCAAAGAAATTACTTCACCACAAAAATATTTATTAATCAGCTAAATATCAATGATATAATAATTTAACAGTGTTATGAACTATTTAAAGGAAAGTTTATTTTTGCTTTTTCTTTTTGTTCAGTTATCTATTTCAATGTCCAGCATTATTATGCCGTGTGGGGGAACTATATATTTTAGTTGTTGTCCGGCAACTGGCACTTCAAATACCTTTTGAGTTAACTCCATATGTTTTTTTAGCTCAATTAATTTTTCAGGCAGAATGTGATTCTCTGCTCCCAGAGAAAGCCATGAGTCAAATACCGAACCGTTATTGCGGTCAAAACGTGTTTCTTTTACATGTAAACTTTTATTAAAGCAGTTAAGAGGAATTTCGAAAACAGTATTATTAGATTCTTCAAACAGATTATAAATAGATTTTCCGTCAGCATTTTGAAATTTTCTATGATCATTTGCAACCGGTAGGTAATGGCAGTAATTCCATAACAGAATAGAAATAATTCCGTTTTCATGCTGTGTTACTGCATAATTATCTCCTGAGCCTAACTCACTGTTTCCTAATTTTGACAGAAACCAATAAGCATGAAAAGATGGTTTTTTTAGTCCCTGAATATTCAGCATTCCGAAACCGCCGTGAAACGGAGTGTCACCAAGGCGGTTTTCTTCAAAAATATCACTGGCTTCCCAATATGTCAGTGAATCTGTTTTTCCTCTTGCTAGCCAGTTATTTTTGACAATAAAAGGTGCCATAAAAGCTGTGTCATGAACTGAGTCTCTAGGACTGGGACTGCTGTTCCATTCGGTGTAGTATTTTTCAATATTCTGATACC
Source organism: Victivallales bacterium (assembly GCA_036011305.1). Classification (GTDB taxonomy): domain Bacteria; phylum Verrucomicrobiota; class Lentisphaeria; order Victivallales; family GWF2-38-69; genus DASCNA01. The sequence goes on along the minus strand of DASCNA010000262.1, from coordinate 743 downwards.
CATATTTTTTAAGAAGTCTATTATAACCGTTAAGATCTTTCAACAGTCTTAGTTCATTATCCCATTTCATATATCCATGACATTCAAAATCCACAGGATGAAAAGTAGGATAAGGGTGTGTAGAGAAGAAGTCTAGAGGAATTTTCTGTTCTCTGCATGCCTTAAGAAATTGATCTCCCCAGGGAGCGCACCCCGGCTTATCTCTTGTTCCTGATGTGGCAGGTCCTCCAACCTTGAATCTGCTATCAATATTTTTTATAACTGAAGCAGTAATTCTATACAATTTTATATATTTATCAAAATCAGCATTTTGCCAGAAACCTTCAAGATCAGGTTCATTCCAGATTTCGAAGTGCCATTTGAGGACTTCACTCAAACCGTACCGATCTATTATATGCAAAATAAACTGACGGATTAATTCTTCCCATTTAGACCAGTCATCCGGAGGAGTAACATTTCCTTTCCACCAGAAAACTGTCTCCTTTCCAGCGGCCAGATCTTCTGGCATAAAACCGATTTCTACAAAAGGTCTAATTCCGATTGAAAGCCAGTGATCATATACAAGGTCTACATACTGCCAGTTATATACAGGAATTTTATTTTCTTTGTCAAATGCAACCTAAATTCCATAGTTGGTATTAAAGAAAATTCCATAGCTCGGATAAAAATTTATACCTCCGTTTTATTGTTTTTAATATTCTTAGTACGATAGCTTTGTCCGTTAATTTTAAATATACTTGAAT
>DASCNA010000261.1:0-25351 GCA_036011305.1 Victivallales bacterium | reverse complement strand
AGACCTGAAAATATAGGTCTCTATTGCGTAGGAACTGTTCAGGAAGAACTGGGATGCCGCGGTGCTCAAACTTCAGCCTTCAATATTGACCCTAATGTTGCTTTTGCTATTGATGTAGGTTTTGCGACTGATACACCTGATATGCAGCCGAAGGAAATAGGCGTAGCCAAGCTGGGAAAAGGTCCGCTTCTTTCCAGAAACGCAGATGAGAACAGAATACTTGGCAAGATTATTAGAGATATTTGCAAAAGAAAAAAAATACAGTTTCAGGAAGATGCCGGTTTCACTGCATCAGGCGGTACAGATTCTGCTGTAATTCAATTATCTAGAGCCGGTGTAGCAACAACATTAGTAAGCATACCTAACAGGTACATGCATACTTCTGTAGAAGTCGTTGATATGCAGGATGTGAAGAATGCTGTTGCATTAATTACTGAAACTATACTATCATTAAAGGGAAATGAACTTTTTATACCTTTTTAATTAAAATATTATATAAATATGAAAAATTTTATTTTAATAACAGGAACTGATCAAATAGCAGTTAAGAAAAAAGCATCAGAAATTGCAGATATTTTAAAAGAAGAAGTTGATAATGAGTACGCTTTTGAAACAGTTAACGGTGAATCTGAAAAGAATAATCCAGATACTATATTAGAGCACTTGCTGACAGCAATAAACACTCCTTCTTTTTTTTCTGAAAAGAAAACAATATGGTTGAAACATTTTGAATCATTTGAAATTCTGAAGAATAAAAGCAACAAGAAATTTAAAGCTCTGTTTGATGAAGTAATAAAATCATTGAAGGATAATAATAATTTAAAAAACATTACCCTTTTAGTTGATGGCATAAACTTAGATAAAAGAAGTTCATTATTTAAATTTTTTGCTTCTGAAGGCGATATTATTGAATTCAATATTTTATCATCAAAGGATAAAGATTATAAAAATAAAGCTCATCAAATAATCGAAGAATACTGCAAAAAAGAAACTGTATCTATATCTTATCAAACCGTAGAATTTCTTATAGATACAATAGGTACAGACAGTGGAAGATTATTCAGCGAACTTGACAAATTAATTGCATACTCTGGAGATAAAAGATCAATTGATATCGATGACTGCAACGCAATCTGTAGTAAATCAATAGAGATGGCAAACTGGGTTTTTTCAGATGCTTTAGCAAATAAGCAGATAAAAAGAGCTTTCAGTGCTTTAAATGTTATTTCTGACAATGCACAGGCAGACCGTACAAAATCTTCTAATATAGAATTAACAATCCTATCCTCAGTAATCAAAAAGTTTAAAGATATCACACAAGTTAAGGCTATTGCAGAAGTTTTGAATATACAAGGTTATATTAGGTATCAAAATTTTAAAAACATTGTTGAAAATGCAAAAAACGATCTTAATTTAGATAAATTTTCTATTGTTTCATGGCATCCTTACAGACTTTATAAATTATATGAACAGTCTGCTAAGTTTAAGGATAGTGAAATAGCGGAAATATTTACAGGATTATTAAAATCAAATGTGGAATTTGTATCGGGGAATAGTTTTCCTAGAGTGATTCTAGAAAACTTAGTTACTAAAATTTGCACTTAATATCAGAATTAATATTCATTTATGAGCTATAATAATAATAAACAAATGTTATTAATTACTGTTAAATTCAGGCATAAATCATGGAAGAAACAAGAAAATATACATTCGATCATCTGGTTATTGGAAGCGGAGCTGCAGGTTTAACTACAGCATTAAGACTCTCTAAGCTGGGTACAGTAGCAGTAATAACAAAGAAAGAACTGGATCAGACAAATACAAAACGTGCACAGGGCGGGGTAGCATGCGTTGTTCATGATGAAGATACATATCTTGAACATTTTAAAGATACGCTCTACGCCGGTGCACATATGTGTAATGAAAAAGCTGCAAAAAAAATTATTAAAAACGGACCTGAATGCATTGAAGAACTTATTTCATTCGGCGTTCATTTTACCACACGCGGAGAACTGGGTGATAAAAATCATGAAGACGAATTTGACCTAGGCCTTGAAGGTGGGCATAGAAAAAGAAGAGTATTGCACGCAGGAGATATAACCGGTAATGAAATTCAGCAGACACTAATTGAAACATGTAAAAATAATCCCAATATAAAAATATTTGAATATCATGCAGCAATAGACCTTGTAACCACCTGGCGTCTAGGCTGGATTGGGGACAATTACTGCCTAGGTGTTTATGTACTTGATGTAAAAAACAATAAAGTCATAACATTTCTTGGCTTGACTACTACTCTTGCAACCGGTGGAGCCGGTAAGGCATATCTGTATACCAGTAATCCAGATGTAGCCTGCGGAGCAGGTATTGCTATGGCCTATAGAGCAAATGCCCATATTTCTAATATGGAATTTTTTCAGTTTCACCCTACTGTTTTATTCTGCCCTGAAAGAAAAACTTTTCTTATCAGCGAGGCTGTCAGAGGAGAAGGTGCAATACTGAAAATAAAAGATGAAAAAGGCAGTTATAATGAGTTCATGCATAAATATCACGAAATGAAGAGCCTCGCTCCACGTGATGTTGTGGCAAGAGCAATAGATAATGAATTAAAAAAGAGCGGACAGGAATGTGTATATCTTGATATAAGAGGCAGAGGCAAAGATTTCTTTAAATTGAGATTCCCGGGAATATACGGAGAATGCCTTGATGCCGGTATTGATATGAATAAAGACTATATACCGGTAGTTCCTGCAGCACACTACTGCTGTGGCGGAGTAAAGACTGATCTTGACGGAAATACAGGAATAAATAATCTTTATGCAGCAGGAGAAGTTGCATGTAATGGTTTTCACGGTGCAAACAGACTGGCAAGCAACAGCCTTCTGGAAGCTCTCGTTGTTCCAAAATTTATATACAAACATGTTTCTAATAATTTAGAATATATAAAATCAAATCGTCCAACTGGAAATATTCCTAGCTGGAAAACAGGTAATGCAATTGATTCTGATGAACTGGTTGTTATATCTCACAACTGGGATGAAATTAGAAGATTCATGTGGGACTATGTAGGTATTTTCAGGACAAATAAACGCCTGGAAAGAGCTAAATCAAGAATAAGAAATATTAGAAAAGAGATTGAAAAATATTATTGGGATTTTTATATAACACTTGATCTCATTGAGTTAAGAAATATTTCTACAGTAGCTGAAATCATTATTGATTCTGCACTGAAAAGAAAGGAAAGCAGAGGTTTACATTTTAATGCTGATTATCCCAAAAGAAACAGAGAATACGATTTAATAAATACGGAAATAAGTAGACCCCATGCATTCTGAGGAATATACGACTAAAAAAATTAACTTAAATAACCGCATAGAATTTTATATTACTCATTTAATATCCAGACTTCAGAAAGCAGGTTATGATGCTTATCTTGTAGGTGGTGCAATAAGGGATATCCTGCTTGAAAGAACTCCAAAAGATTATGATGTTACTACATCGGCAACCCCTGAACAGGTGCGCAAAGTCTTTGGCAGAAGGCGGGCAAGGATTATAGGAAGAAGATTTAAGATAGTCCATTTATACTGTGGTAGTGACATAATTGAAATAAGCACCTTTAGGAAAAAGCCAAAAGACGATACTCTTAATTCAGCAAAAAAAGACTATTCTGATTCAATGTTGATTGTTAATGATAATGAATATGGTACAGCATATGAAGATGCATGGAGAAGAGATTTTACTGTTAACTCTCTTTATTATGATCCTGTAAGAAAAGAAATTCTTGATTTTACTTCGGAAGGTATAAATGACCTAAACAACGGAATTATAAGAATTATTGGTGATGCAGATACAAGATTTTCTGAAGATCCGGTAAGGCTGTTAAGAGCCCTTAAACTTATTGGACAGTACAATTTCACAGTTTCACCAAAAACAGAACTGTCTTTAAATAAATTAATGCAGCAAATATTGCTTGCTTCAAAATCACGACTAACTCTCGAACTTGAGAAAATACTTCGCTCACCATATGCTTACAACATTATAAATGTCTTTCGACAGCATGGATTTTTGAAGTATTATTTGTCAAACTTTAATAAAGAAGTTCACTCTCCAGAGTTCAAAAACTCGTTAGATTTATTTAAAATAAGATGTGATTTACTCAAAGATGGTGATGCTCCTGATTATTTATCTCTGTCATTGGCAGCAATTGTAATGCCTTTCGTTAATACTCAATTATCTGGTGCGCCTGATACATGTATTTTCAGTTTTAATCCAGAAGCAAGAAAAATAATAAAAGAGACAGTTAATCATATATTCGCTCCTTATTTCTTCCCGAAGTACATAGTTTCAGCTGTTGCTGATTCAATACTCCTGCAGAATAGAATATATAAAAGAATAACCCCTAATAAAACTAGAAAACATCCAAATTTCAGAATTGCCAGGGAATTGGCAATAATTTTAAACTCCTATTGGTGGAAAGATGATACAATTGTTGATTTTTGGAAATCACATAATTTAAGAAAAGATAAATACCACAATAAACCAAAGTAAATCAAATATTAATTTGGAACACTCTAATCACTCCCTGCACAAATATTTAACAAATACCTTATCTGCTTCTACAAAATCATAATTCTTCAGATTATTTACCGATACAAAATCTATAAACTGTCCATCATTTGATTTAGGTTTGATCTCATTTATATAAACAGGTAAAGTTCTATAAAAATGAAGCAGGACTGTCTTTTCTAAATAACTCCATTTAAGCGTATATAATTTATCCAAGGGAACAACATCCAAACTTAATTCTTCATACAGTTCCCTGACGATACATTCATAATGAGATTCATCGATTTTCAATTTCCCGCCAGGAAACTCCCACTGCCCTGCCAGATGTGATCCTTCAGGCCTTGTCGTTAGTAAAAATTTATTTTTAACTCTAATAACTGCTGCACAAACTTCTATCATAAAAATCTCTCAAAAATAATTTATTCTTAAAATTCAACTTTACACATAGTAATTAATGACTAATTATCTATATTTATTTTGATAAATGTATCAAAAAAATTAATAATTAAAATCATCTTCGTCAAAAGAGTATTATAAATTTATGGATTTAGATCAATTAAGAATAAATATAGATGAAATAGACAAAGAAATCTTAAAGCTTTTAAATAAACGATATGATTACGTTCACAAAGTTGGAAAATGGAAACAGAACATGTCTCATGAGATTTATGTCCCGGAACGTGAAAAAAAACTTCTTTCCAGATTGGAAAAAATAAATAAAGGTCCGTTACAAACTAAAGCATTACGTGCAATATACCGTGAAATCATGTCAGGTGCTTTAGCATTGGAATATCCTCTATCAGTAGCATATCCTGCAGATGGCAGATCTTTTTCAAAATTTGCAACTTTGGGAAAGTTTGGGCAAAACGTAAATACCGTTTCCTGTAAATCTATTAAAAATGTTTTTAAGGAAGTTGAAGCAGATAGGGTTGACTACGGAATTGTACCCATTGAAAACTCACTTAAAGGGGTTGTAAGTAATACATTAGACGAACTTATTCTCTCATCAGTCAAAATATGTGCAGAAATAAATGTAAATTCTCATTACTCACTGATATCTGAGCACAGCTTTGATAAAATAAAAACTATTTATGCAGAATCCGGCTTATTTCATAATTGTTCAAATTGGCTGAAAGATAATCTTGTTAATACAGATAAACAATCTTTCAGCAGTTCCGATGAAGCGTATGATGCAATACAACACAGAGATGGAGTTGCCTTGATAGCAAACACTTCATACTCAAACCATAACAACTCAATGAGAATAATATCCAATAATATAGAAAATAATTCTAATGATATTACTCGATTTTTAATACTGGGAAAACAGTCACCTCAGTCAACAGGTGATGATAAAACTTCATTATTTTATTTGGTAAACGACAGAGCAGGTGCTTTATGTGATGCACTCCTGCCGTTTAAGGATAGAAATATACAAATTACAATGCTAGAAAGCAGACCATCTAAAAAGAAAAACTGGGAATATTATTTTTTCCTTGACTATCTGGCTCATCAAACTGATGATAACTTCACAGAAGCACTTAAAGGATTAAATAAAGTATGTCCTTCAATAAAAGTACTAGGAAGCTATCCAAGATCGAATGACATACTGTAACATTAGAAATAAGATTTCAGGTTTTAATAATTATTTAACTTAATTTTATTAATAGGGAGAATATTATGGCATTATTAGATTATCTGAATAAAGATGTGGATAAAATAATTCCTTACAATACAGGAAAACGCATTAATGAAGTAGCAAGAGAATTAGGACTTAATCCTGAGAGTTTTGTAAAACTTGCATCTAATGAATGCCCTTTAGGCCCATCACCGAAAGCAGTGGAAGCAATTAAAAAATTTGCTTCAAATGTGCATCGCTATCCTGACGGTTCAGCTTATCTTTTGAAAAATAAATTAGCGGAACATTTATCTGTCACTCCCGATCAGCTTATTATCGGAACAGGTTCAAATGAAATAATAGAATTTATCGGACACTGTTTCATTAACGAAAACAATTCAATTGTTATGAGTAAACATGCCTTTGCCATATATAAAATACTGTCTATAATGTTCGGTGCTGAATATGTAGAAGTGCCGATGAATGGATTCACTCATGACCTGGAAGCAATTCTGGACAACATAAAAAATAATACAAGAGTAATATTTATATGCAATCCAAATAATCCTACAAGTACTATTGTCAGGGAAAAGGAAATTGATAATTTTATAGCTAGGGTACCTGATGATATTCTTATAGTTTTTGATGAAGCTTATAAAGAAATAACACAAGAGCAGCTCCCTGATACTATAAAATATGTTAGAAATGGTAAAAATGTAATAGTTCTGAGATCATTTTCTAAGTCATATGGTTTAGCAGGTTTAAGAATCGGATATGGAATATCAACTCCGGAAATAATCCATTCTTTAAATAAATCGAGACAACCCTTTAACGTTAATTTACTTGCTCAAATGGCTGCGCTGCATGCGTTGGATGATCAGGAGTTTGTAGCAAAATCAAAAGAAGTTTACAGAAAAGGAATAGAATTGATTACAAAAGCATGTGATGATATGAACATAGAATATGAACCTCCTTATGCAAATTTCATACTCATCAAGGTCTGCGGTAATGAACAGGAAATATACACAAAACTTCTTAATAAAGGTGTAATTGTAAGACCATTAAAAGGATATCTTCTACCAGGTTATATCAGAGTCTCAATCGGAACTGAAAACGAGAATAAAAAATTCATAAAAGCTTTAAAAGAGGTTCTAAATATATATAAATGAAAACTTCTCGAGAAATTGTTATTGATACAATAGAGTTTAATAATCCGGAAAGACTGCCTTTTGAATTACCAGATAAATACGGCAGTGATTTTTATTATATTAATATGCAGCCATTTGTAGATGACCGATGTGATAAGGGCACAGATGAATGGGGTTGTGTCTGGGACAATATAGGAGTTTGCTCACTTGGTGAAGTTAAAGAATTTCCTTTACAAAATTGGAATCAATTGAATACTGAGTTAATACCTGATATTACTGATCCTGAACGCTGGAGAAATATAAATAATGATGCATCCAAAGCAGGCGATAAATTTATTATGGGATTTGGTATATCCTTGTTTGAGCGAATACATTTCTTAAGAGGTCTTCAGAATACTTGGATGGATATTTATGATTCTCCAGAAGAATTATAAAAACTTCTAGACATACTTGTAGACATGAATCTATATGCAATCAGGCAATATTCATCCGCCGGAGCTAATGGTTATATGTTCTGTGATGACTGGGGATTTCAGGATAAATTAATGATATCTCCATCTAAATGGCGAGAAATATGGAAGCCAAGATATAAAAAAATATACGATACAGCACATGAATATGGATTATATACATTCCTTCACAGTTGTGGCTACATAATAGACATATTGGAAGATTTAGCAGAAGTAGGACTTGACGTAATTCAGCTTGATCAACAGGAAAACATGGGAATAGAGAATCTTGCAAAACTTTCTGGAAAAATAACATTCTTCAATCCTGTAGATATACAGAACACTATGATTACATGTTCTGCACAGGAAATAGAAAACTATGCCGAAAATATGATAAAGCAACTTGGAACAGCAAATGGCGGTTTTATTGCTAAATGGTATTCTGACCCTATAGCAGCAGGACATACACAGAAAAATGTGGCAACTATGAGCAGGAAATTTGTGGATCTCTGTAATAATTATAAAATGCTCTTTTATTAATTATTAAGTTTAAGGAAATAACTTTCATATTTTATATCAAGTCTCATTATACTTTCTATACAAGCAGTGTTACTTTTGTATTCCCATTTTATAGCTTATATTGAATCACAGAACAGAAAATAGTATCTTCAATAATCATATTCTGATGTATCGGTTAATATTCTATAATTCTTAATCATATTAAGACACGAAGACTTTCCAATATGCCGATAATCAGAACACCAAAACCCAATACAATTTCAAATATCAATATAAATTTACCTCCAAAAACTTTGTAATTTTTAGAGATACCTTTCTTATATCTTCCGTTCCATACCATAAAACTTGGGAGAAGAATAGAAAGTATTACGACTAAAATTCCTGCATATGAAAGCGCCAGAACAAACATTTTAGGATAGAATATGACTATCAATAGCGGGGGTATGAATGTTAGAAACCATATTTTTAATCTGCCTTTTGTACTCTTTTTACTGATTTTTAATCCATCGGCTAAAAAATCAAACAGAGCAAGCGAAACACCCAAAAAAGATGTCAACATACATATTGAAGTAAATAAATCACTGACTTCATTTATTGAATCTACATGAAGATAATGTTTTAAACCTAAAACTAAACCGCTCGTTATATTACCTGAATATAATATATTCATCAGGCCATCGTTTCCGGTTCTAGGCAAAGTTCCCATTATCACCATATTCCATACTACATAACATATCAGAGGTATAAGCGTTCCGCACAATATAATATATTTTACTTTTTTCACATTCCCTTCAAAATAATCGAATAAACTTGGGATCACAATCGCAAAACCAAATGAGGTGACAGTCACTGTTACAGCTGATAATGCCAACTTACTGTTTCCTGCCAAAAGAAAAGTTGGTTTAATATGAGGAAATATTAAAACAATTAGAGAAAAAAATGCTAAAAACTTAAACAACATCAAAACTCTGTTTATTCTATCCATGGATTTTACCCCCATGTATATAATTCCGCCTAAAACTAAAACAAAAATGACAGCAGCAATAATTTGGGTAGCAGGGATTTCTATTAAATTTATTAAATACTGAAAGATATCACTTCCCCCAGAAATGTAAGCGCAAAGCAAAGCATAACAAAGCATTAAATAAATAATCCAGGCAAGTATTTCTGCTTTTTTCCCCAAAGTTGCTTTAGCCATAGATATGATATTAACGCCTGGAGGCAGCCACTGAGCAATTTCTAATATATAGAAGGCACCCAGTGCAGTGATAGCCCATATGCAAATCATAATGACAATAGAGCTTATAAAACCTCCAGGAGAAGTACTGACGGGTAAAGCCAGAAGTCCGCCTCCAATGCATGTACCGATTAATATTAATACACCGCCAATAAATTTTAAATTCATATAAAACTAAGCCTAGGGGTTAGAAGATTTCTGAAAACTTTAAACAGTAAGCAATATTACCTATTATTTCTTTAATACTAAAACACTATTATCATGAAAAATAAAGCATTTGAATATTTTATTCATTTATTTAATAAAATATCTCCTCAAAATCGACTATAATTGTATTATTCAGTAAGTGAAAATAACTAAGAGACAGGAATATTCAGTTGCCAAAATTTGCTATATTCAAACATAAATTAATGAGATCCGCATTATCACTATTCTGTCTCAGCATTATAAGCTACCTGTTAAAATATTTTCTGAATGCTTTTATTTCCAGTCAGCTTCCAACATCACTGTACGGCGCTTTTGGTATAACTATAAGAACACTTCTTCTTCTATCATTAATTTTGCTTCTTGGCACTAATAGTTCAGCAATAAAATATCTTTCTAAATATATCAGCAAAAAACATAAAAAACATATGTACAGTTTTATGGCATGGAATCTGAAAGTTATATTACGTACTTTCAAAATATGTTTCCTGCTTATTTTCACTTTTTACATTCTCATTTTTATATTAAATGCTTTAGGTATAGCTGAATATGATTTCTATTACAATATACTTTATTCATTATGGATAGTTCCTATAGCAGCATTGTCCATACTTCTAGCCAGCTATCTGCTGTGCAACAAATGGACTGTTTTATATTTTTTGTTAAATAAAATAGCCTCATCTTTTTTTCTAATAATATTGTTTGCAATAGCAATTTATATTTTAAAAATAAAACTTACTTATTTCACAATTCTGATAGTTATCTTTATCTCAGTTATAATGATTTTAACTATCGAAATTATACTGGTAAATAAAATGTTCCGTAAAAACGACATTAATATCAGATATAAAATGGGTAATCAGGCTCTATTAATCCGTCCGGAATGGAAGACTGAATCTATTAAATTTATCTCGACCCAAATTGTAGTACTTCTTATCGCAACAACAAGTTTATATATAGTAAAGTTCACGAATTCCAATAAAGATTTGGTTGGTTACTACACAGCTATACTTATTATCTCAAATATGATATGGATCATACCTTCATCTCTCTCATTATTAATAAAACCTAAGGTAAATTTACTGACCAGTTATAACAAATTCAAAAAATTTCAGTTAATTATCAATACCGTAAACAAATTAAACAGCACAATACTGATAATTTTGTACATTCTGATTATAATTTTCGGAGATAAACTTCTCGGCTCTTTTGGATCTAAATTTAAATTTTATTATATACCGCTATTAATTCAAAGCGGAGCTTTTTTACTTGGTTCACTGGTAAACCCGGCTGAACAGACTCTAACCTATTGTAATCTAAAAAAAGAAATTAGAGTCAATATTTATGAGCTTTCATCATTGATAATACTTGGAATACCAATGACATATGTGTTCGGCATCACAGGAATTGCAATTGCCGCTTTAATAAGCATATCAATAAAAGCTATCCTTGTTTATTCATTTGTAAAAAAGACAATACCAATCAAACCATTCACGATCTTTTAATATAATAAAAGGTAATATCAACAAAAAAGTAACTGCTCATCTTCACCAGTTAATAAGTGTTGAATTAGCTAAAACCGTTTCTACTATTATGCCTTGCAATTAATTCGCTTTGTTCCGCTGACTGTAATCCAGCCTTTTGAAGGAATTGCATTTATCTTGATATCTTTAAATCCTGTACTCTCAAATAATTCTAAAAGCTCGTTTTCATCATGAAGTTGAGCATAGTCTGACTCAATCATAGCTTTACAATGCGGAATAAGTTCACATCCTTCTCTATAATAATCTTCATTAATTACTACAAAAGAACCATCATCTTTCAAAGTTCTATATACTTCTTTAACATTTTCAAATAAGTCAGGCCAGAAATAAATAGTTTCAGTAGCTGTAACTACATCAAATTTATTATCATCAAAAGGTAATTTTTCAACAGAACTTTTATGTATAGTTACCCTTCCAGATTCAAGTAGATTTTTATTAAATTTTCTTGCAGCATTCACCATATCATCTGAATAGTCTATTCCTGTTATATTACACTCGGAAACAGTTTCAGCCATTATATTAATTGCTAAACCAGCGCCGCATCCAGCATCTAAAATTTCAACATTATCTATAAGTTCCCTTGAGTCAAAAAATGTGGATAACCCCCATTTTATTAATGGTTTGTGGTACTCATTCATATTTCTTCCATATTCTATTCCAATATCTCCTGTTGGCTTAGAACACTGTTTTAAAGATTCTTCAATGGTATGTTTAGATGTATCCATAACATTTTTCCTGTTTATTCATTATTTAATATATTTATCAATCTCGTTTCTGTTTATAAGTTCAAGAACAGTAAACGGAGGCTTTAATTTACTATTTTCAAGTTTCAATTCATCAAGCAAATAAAATAGCATAGATTTTTCTACATTAATTTTCCTAAACCCATTCTGCATATCATATTCCAGTTCAACGCATTTTTTCTGAGATGCAGTGAGTTTAGAATGTGGTTTTACCAACAAGGTTACATAAGAATGACTATCAGCATCAATTATTATATCTCCATCATAGGGTTGAATTTTAGATATAGAAGTAATTCTGCTTAAAACAAAATCTCTAAAAGCTTTTCTTTTAAAACAATATGCCCTCAGGTGCAGTCTATTCTTAAAGCTTCCTAGTGAAAACGGCAGAATATCCCGTTTTTCAGGTTCAATTGTGACAAGCGATTGATACTCTATTGACAGGACATGACTTCTATTGAACATTGATCGCAAAATAAGCCTCAGCATCATCATATCGAATTCTTTTGTAATTACAGGCAGAGTATTAAAATAAACGCTCTGTTCTCTACTGTAAGTAGATAAGATATTTATATACTCATTTTCATCATAAATAAATATAAAAGAGAGATCGGCAGGTTTATAAACTTGTTCATTTGAATCATATTCAAGGTTATTAGGGGCCATATATATATAGTCTTTTATATCCTGATCAGCCTGCATCTGCGGAATACTGAATTTATCACTTATATCTTTTGATGTTATTTTTCCATGCCAGTATGCAACACGTTCAAGGTAAGATAATCTTGTAGTTTTTTTCTCTTCAAACATTTATCAGCCACCTCTTTAAAATTACAGAAAAAAAGTATGTTTACCTAAATATAAGTAAACATACTTAATAATCAATAATAAGAATTTTTACATTCCCTTTTTATCTACAATTATAACATTTATTTTCATAAATATTCAGCCAGTTCCATTATGATATTATCCGGCCCGGTAAAGTAGACAAGTTTTTTATTTCCTCTTTGATATGGCTTGCTGTTAAAAATTATATTATGTTTTTTTAACCTGTTATACTCTTTTTCCAAATCTACAACTTTAAGTGCAATATGCCTATAACCGATAGTACTTGCCTTACTGTTGATATCAGCAGTTTCAGAAGCAGGTGAATTATATTTTGCCAGCTGTATAGAAATATTAGAATTTGGCAGCATCAGCATAGCATATTCCATAGATACATTATCTGTACATGTCAACTCAGAAATCCAATCTCCTTCCAGTATTGCAGTTTCTTTCTGTTCAAACCCAAAAAGGTTGAAGAATTCTAAAGTTTTGTCCATACTGGATACTACTATATTGATATGATCAATGTCAATTATCATGATAATCCTCTTATTACAATTATTATTCTATTTTTAGTGTTCTAACTATTTACTAATTTATTGGTTTAAGCTTATTATTCCATTCATTCAATTTTTTTTTGCTCAAATCAGAATGCCATTTCATATGCTCTACATAACCTGTACCTATACTTAGCATGCTGCCAGATACAACATCCAGTGATTGTCCTGTAATTTGTGCTGCTCTGTCTGATACAAGAAAACATACTGATTCTGCAATATCCACCGGTGTACAAATACTGCCTGTGGGTACACCTTCATTCATTTTTTTGATTTCATCTTCAGGCACCATTGATTTAAACATTTCAGTCATTGTAGCTCCGGGGCATACCATATTTGATGTGATATTATATCTTCCGAGTTCATATGCCATTTCTTTCATGAAGCCTCTAACTCCATGTTTTGATGCAACATAATCTCCTTTACCTCCACCTCCGGTTCGATGTGCTGCAGATGAACCTATAAACAGAAGTTTTCCATAATTTTGCTTTATCATATATGGAATTACAGCTTTTGTGCAGTTAAATGAACCAGTAAGATTTATAGCTATTGTTTTATCCCAGACTTCAGGAGGAAGATCTTCAATAAGAAAACTTGATACCATTCCTGCATTATTAACAAGAATATCTATAGAACCAAATTTATTTGCCACATCTTCAGCCATAGAAAAAATTCTTTTTCTATCTGTAACATCTCCATGATATGGTATAGCTCTTCCATAAAAGTTTTTTATTATTGCTACAGTTTCTTCTGCAGCTTCTAAAGAGTAATCGTTAACTATTACTGTTGCACCTTCTTTACATAATTTAACAGCTATTGCTCTGCCTATACCTGATCCAGCTCCTGTTACTATTGCAATGCGATTTGCTAATACCATTTTAATTTCCTCCTTTTTTAATACTGACAATGTAAGTGCTGGATATTAATTAATAAATATATAAGTAAATAATCACTAAAACGGAATATATAAGTCTGTTAACGAACTATACACGTTCGTATTATGTGATACAATATAAAGAGAAATTGGAGGATGTATGAAAATTTACTTTGATAATTTAGATTTCTACATTAAACAAAAAAGGATAACTTATAAAGATATATGCCAAATAATCGGCATTGGCAAAACAACATTCTGGGAATGGAAAAAGGGTAAAAAATATCCAAAAGAAATATATATAAGAGCAATTGCCAGAACCCTGAATATACCTGTCAATAAAATCTCAGACTTAGCTGAAGACATTCTCATCTCTGATAAAAAAATAGCTAATGACATTTTACAAATTACTGATCAAATAAAAAATAATACTTTCATTAACCTTAACGAATTTAGTTCTATACATCATAAAATTGATAACCTTAAAAAAAAGCTTGTACATGCTGGAACAATCATTAATGGATTAAGCAGTTCATTAGAATTCATTTTTTATATAAAAGATATCAACATGGAATATATTATTGCAAACAAAGGCTTTTTAAAAAATTTATCTTTGAATAACAATTATGATATTACTGGAAAAATAGATAAGGATTTTTTTGCTACTAAAGAAGCAAAGCAGAATGAAGATGAGGACAGACAGGTATTACTTAGCGGAAAACCAATGTTAAATTATGAAAGTTATCTTCCCGGCTCCAGAAGAAAAAAGTGGGCACTGATATCTAAATATCCTATTTTTGACTCACAGAATAAAGTAGAAGGAATTTTAGCCGTACAGATAGATATTTCTGCCCGAAAAAAAGAAGAGCAGACTCGAGAATTGCTTGAAATGCATGTCAATGCTATGTCTACAGGATTAATACTCTTAGATATCAAGAAAAAAAGATATACCTATATGAATAGTTTTGTTGAAAAAATTACCGGATACAGTATAGAATATTTAATAAAACTTAATCCCATTCAGTTTGCAAAATTAATTTATCATCCTGATGACTTAAAAGAAAGTTCTCTGGAAGAGCTATATGGGGTTAATTCATATACAAAAACGGCAAAATATAGAATCATAAATAAAAATAGTGAGATTAGAACAGTTCATGTAAGCAGAGACAGAAAAACATTTCAAAATAGAGATTGTGTTATCATTTTACTGAAAGATATAACCGATAACATATAACCACGCTCAGAGAGCGTGGTTATATATTAACAAATCTAAATAAAATAGATTATTTACCTTCCATCATATTAGCAATATCTTTTTCTACTTCATCAGTCGGTTTAATATTAAAAGTATCAACTAATACTTTAACAACTGTCGGTGACAGGAATGCAGGAAGTGATGGACCTAATCTGATATCCTTTACTCCCAAATGAAGCAAAGCTAAAAGAACTGCAACAGCCTTCTGTTCATACCATGCTATATCGAAAGATATTGGTAGATCATTAATATCTTCCAACTCAAAAACCTCTTTTAGTTTAAGAGCTATTACTGCCAATGAGTAACAGTCGTTGCACTGCCCGGCGTCAAGAACTCTTGGAATACCGCCGATATCACCGAGTTCAAGTTTATTATAACGGTACTTAGCACAACCGGCAGTTAAAATAACTGTATCTTTAGGAAGGTTTTCTGCAATTTCTGTAAAATATGATCTGTTTTTATGACGTCCGTCACAACCAGCCATAACAATAAAACGCTTGATAGCGCCTGATTTTACAGCAGCAACTACTTTATCAGCCAAAGCAAGTACTTGATTGTGTGCAAAACCTCCTACTATTTCGCCTTTTTCTATTTCAGTAGGAGCAGAACATTTTTTAGCTAATTCAATTATTTCACTGAAATCTTTAGCTTTTCCGTCTTCTCTGTCTCCAATATGTTTAATTCCGGCATAACCCGTTGTTCCAGTCGTATAAATTCTATCTTTATAAGAATCTTTAGGAGGAACTATACAGTTAGTTGTCATTAAAATAGGACCATTGAATGATTCAAATTCTTTATCCTGTTTAAACCAAGCATTACCGTAATTACCTACAAGATGTTTATATTTCTTAAATGCAGGATAGTAATGAGCAGGCAGCATTTCACTATGAGTATATACATCAATGCCAGTACCTTCTGTCTGTTTCAGCAATTCTTCCATGTCTTTCAAATCGTGTCCTGAAATAAGAATTCCTGGATTGTTTCCAACACCAATATTTACTTTACTTAATTCAGGATTACCATAAGCAGTTGTATTTGCAGCATCAAGCAGTGCCATTGTTGTAACAGCTACTTCGCCTGCTTTTAAAACCAAACCAATCATTGCATCAACAGAAAGATTTTCTGTAGTAGAAGCAAGTGCTTCAATTTCAAATGCATATATTACACTATCTTCACTACCTAATACTCCAGCATGATGTGCATATGCAGCAATACCTTTAATGCCATAAATAAGTAATTCACGTAAAGAACGAACATCGTCATTATCAGTAGCTAAAACGCCAACTTCGGCAGCTTTTGCTAAATATTCAGCAGTAGAACCATTCCATGTTGCTGAGTCATGAAGATCACCACTTATTCTAGATGCATGCTCTGATTTTATAGAATTTCTGATTTCAAGGGCCTGCTCAATCATTTTTTCAATTCTTGAGTTATCAAAGTTTGTGTTTGTAACAGTTACAAACAGTGAATCTGTGATAAATTTACCTATTTTTTCATCTTTTTCCAAACCGGCAGCTTTAGCTGTTACAGCAATACCTTTAAGCGAGTAAATCAGAAGATCCTGCAAGTTGGCTGTATCTGCTTTTTTACCGCACATTCCGGCAACATCACAACCTGTATTTTTACAGGCTTCCTGACATTGATAGCAAAACATTTTACTTATCTGTTTTGAATCTAATTCAACTTTCCCATTTTTCTTTTTGAAACAATCGAAAATACTCATTTTAACTTCTCCTACGTTAATTTTATTTGTTTACATTTTACTTAATTCATATCTTCTACAATTAACTCAACATTCAAATTTAAAAATTCTGCATCATTTTCCAATTAACTTCTTAAAGTCCCGTCTATATTAATTATCTGAACTTTAACTTCTATATCTGCGCCAGCTTTTTCCATAGCTTTTTTAACAATCATTTCTGTACCGCCGCAGCATGGAACTTCCATTCTGGCAATAGTAACAGATTTTATATTTTTATTTGAAAATATTTGTGCCAGTTTTTCAATATAAACATCTATTTCATGATCCAATTTAGGGCAGAACATTACCAAACTTTTACCTTTAAGCAGTTTGCTGTGAAAATTAGCATATGCAAAGGGTACACAGTCTGCACATACAAGCAGGTCTGAACTTTCAAAGAATGAAGCATCAGGGCTGACCAAATTTAACTGTGTAGGCCATTGACTTAATTCAGAATCCAATGATACATTTTCACTGCTTTCACTTTTTTCTCTTTTTATTACTCTCTGCCTGCTGCCAGGACATCCTTGGAAATGATGTTTTTCTTCAAGATCAGGAAGAGCTATCTTATTTTCTTTTAAAAACATAACTGCTTCCTGCAGGAATTTTGTTTGATTATGATCTCTTAAATGTTTGAGGTGAGCTTTTATAGTATTAGCCCCTTGCTTAACAATATTAGCCATAACTTTTCTTTCATCATAAGGTACAGCTTCTCTTTCTTCGATTTCTATTGCTCCCTGTGGGCATTCACCTATACAGGCACCTAAACCATCACAAAACAGATCGCTGATTAAACGTGCTTTATCGTCTATCATCTGTATTGCACCTTCGGGGCAATTTGGAACACAAAGACCACAACCGTTACATTTTTCCTGATCAATTTTTATAATTTGCCTTTTCATGATAAAACTCCTTCTTATGATTATTTATTGGTAATTATTAATTTCTTTTCTACTTCCCAAAGTTTTTTACCTTCAGTAGTCAAGTCAAATTTGAAACCGCTTAAGCACCATTGTTTAATCAGTAGTCTCATTGCTCCGAATACTATCCTGAATATAGATGTCGTATCTATATCGTTTCTAATTTCTCCATTTGCCTGTCCATTTATTAATACTTCTTCAATATCGTTTTTATGTGAGTGCATTATTGAAAGCATTTTTTTTGAAAGCAATTCATCATTCTGAAAAAACTCTTCAGAAAACATTACTTTTGCAAGATTTGGATTACTGCTGCACCTATCATATCTATCCATCATAAACAATTCAATTTTTTCAAAAGATTTCAAATTATCACTCTTAACCTGATTCAGTACATCTCCAGCTATATCAGCAAAGGAATTCAAAACACCCATTACAATTTCAAATTTATTTTGAAAGTGTCTGTAAATCGCAGGTTCTGATATACCAATTTTCTCGGATATATTTTTAATAGTGAGATTCTGAATCCCCTTCTCTGCTATCAAATTAATTGATACATTCACTATTTCATGTTGTCTATCACTCATTTTCATCTTACTACCTCTCATGTTAGTTAATACAAACTAACTTAATAAAACAAAAAAACAACTAGTCTTTTCATTTATTTTTAAGTTTTATCAAAAATAACTAATTTTTCTATTCATGAGAGAGATATTACATCTTTGAAAAATTGTAATTAACTCAATATATTAAATGCATTAAAAAAATATATCTGGAGGAGAAATATTTGAATGAGTACAGTTACTAAAGAACGTATTAATAAATTAATAGATAAGTACATAGATAAGACCATAAAATTAAGACACCGGATACACAAGTATCCTGAAACAGGTCATAATGAGTTTAAAACCTGTGAGCTGATAAGGAGTACGCTTTCAGACCTGAATATTAATGTTCTACCTCCGTTTTTAAAAACAGATACTGTGGCTATTCTCAATAAGGAGAAAACAGAAAAAAATGTTACTCTAAGAGCAGATATAGATGCACTGCCTCTTTGCGAAAATACAAATTTACAATACAGCTCTTCTGTTTCGAATATGATGCATGCATGCGGTCATGACGGACATACGGCAATACTTCTTGGAACAGCCATGGTCCTCAATGAGTTAAAAGATGATATTAACGGTTCTGTACGGTTTGCATTTCAACCTGCAGAAGAAGGTTTTGCCGGAGGCAGAGATTTAGTTGATGCAGGAGCAATTGATGCCCCTAAAGCAGACGCGGTATTTGCTCTTCACGGAAATCCAGGAGATAAAACAGGCTTGATTAGCTACAGATCCGGCGTCCTAAGTACTGCCTGCGCTGAAATTAAAATTACTATTGAAGGCAAAGGAGGTCATGGTTCATGTCCTGAAAGATCTATAGATCCTATTTTAATAGCCACTAAAGTTATAGACTCTTTATATCATATACCGTCACGCTCAATAGATGCTCTTGAATCTATAGTAATTTCAATTTGTCAAATCCAAAGTGGATCATACATAAATATAATACCTGATACTGCAACAATGAGCGGTACAATCAGGTTTTTCAATATGGATATTGAATCTGAAATTAAGAGTCTGCTGCACAGAGTTATTAAAAGTGTTTGTGATATGTACGGTGCTACTTATAAACTGGATTACAAATGCGATTATATACCCATGGTAAATGATGAAAAAATAACTGCTTTCTGCAACAGAACTCTTCCGAAATACTTTGATGAAAAAATGATTATATCTAATGTAAAACCTGAACTGGGATCTGAAGATTTTTCTTTTTTTCAGAAAAAGGCTCCTGGTTTGATGTTCAGATTAGGTCTTGGAGAAAACGTTCCTGAACTGCACTCCACCGCATTTGATTTTAATGATGATGCAATAAAAGATGGTATTTTAGCATTTACAGCTTTAACTTTAGAATATCTTTCATAAATTATATAAAAAAGAGGGTGATTTATATGTTAAAATTTAATCATGTCGGCATACCGACAAATGTTGCAAGAGAAAATGGTATTTATTACGAAGGTTTAAAACTATACGTATATAGAGATGCTTCTAATTCATATGACTTTCAGTGGGAAAGATGTGAAGCAGACAGCCCTCTTCCAAAACTTGTAAAAGAAGTAGCCCACATTAGTTATGAAGTTGATGATATTAATGAAGCAATAAAAGGGGAAAAAGTTATATTCGAACCTTATAATTTAGATGCCAATATAACTATAGCATTCATCGAAGTAGATGGAGCACCAATAGAATTTTTAAAAATTAATTAATAATAAGAGATAAAAAGACAATTATGATGACCGAAGATTTTTTCAAGGAGAAACTTAACTCAAGTATAAGTAATCTTAATGTAGAATTTAAACCCGGCACAAAAATTTCAGGTGAAATAATAGCTATTGATAGAAAATCCATATTTGTAGATATTAATTCTAAAAGTGAAGGAATTATCAATCGTGAAGAACTTGTGGATAAAGAAGGTAATTTAACTGTAAAGGTTGGAGACAAAATTGAAGCATATTTTGTTTCAGACAAAAATAGTGAAATTTCACTGACGGTTAAAATGACCGGAAGTTTTATTGCAAAACATCTTGAGGAAGCATATCAGAGCAGTATTCCAGTAGAAGGAAAAATAGCTGATGAAAGAAAAGGCGGTTATGTCGTAAAAGTTGCAAATAAAGAAGCTTTCTGTCCATATTCTCAGGTGGACCTTTACCCTAAAGAACCGGAAAACTATATTGGAAATACGTATTCATTCATAATCACAGAGATGAATAGATTTAATATTGTTGTGTCAAGAAGAAAACTGCTTGAACAGGAAAAAGTTCAACGAATCAGTTATCTTCAGGAACACTTGAAAGAAAACGATATTATCTCCGGTACAGTTCTCTCTATAAAAGATTTTGGAGTATTTGTTGATCTAGACGGATGTGAAGGTTTTATTCCAATATCAGAATTAACCTGGGGTCACGTAGAAGATCCTAATGAAATTGTAAAAATCGGAGACAGAATAAAAGTTGCTGTCAAAAAACTGGACTGGGCAAATAACAGAATCACTTTGAGTTTCCGTTCAGCCCAGACACCATGGGATGAAATTGCCGAAAAATATCAGACAGGTACATCTGTAAAAGCAAAAATTACACGTCTGGCTGCTTTCGGTGCATTCGCCGAACTGGAAAAAGGTATTGAAGGATTAATCCATATTTCCAAACTTGATCCAGGCAGAAGAATTCATCATGCTAAAGAAGCAGTTAAAGAGGGCGATATTGTTCCTGTAGTGGTGGAAGATGTTGATATTTACAGACAACGTATTTCTTTATCAAGAGATTTTTCAGGAAATTTAGACTCTGATGATGGCAGCCAAGAATTTACAGCAATTGAAACCGGAATGGATACAGTTGGAACAGTTGAAGGTATTAAAGCATTCGGAGTATTTGTCAGGTTAAACCCTGTTCAAACCGGTTTACTGCATATAAGTGAAATAAAAGATAGTAATTCAGGTGAACTTTCATTAAAAGAACTAAGTAAAAAGTACCCTCTAGGTTCAACTGTAAGTGTAGTCATCAAAAGCATGAAAGACGGAAAAATATCTCTGAGCCGTTCTGAAAATCTAAACAACAGTGAAGATGCAGCATGGAGAGATTTCTCTAAAAAGAAATCTGATAAATCTTTTGGAACAAGTTTATCCGATGCATTTGATGGATTGGATCTTTAAAATAGAAAAATTAGACTGAAAAACTGGATAAACGGATGAGCTTCAGCTCATCCGAACGCTAAAATAATATTCAAATATGCAGAATAATATTGACAGATATGTTAATGGTTTTGTCGGTTTTAATAACCCGACACTGAACCGTCTGTTCGGAGAACACAACAATCGTCCTGATGTACTTCCATGCATCGGCACTCAGATAGGATCACTGATTTACTGGCTTGCCAAATCCGTTAATGCAGAAAAAATTATAGAATTTGGAACCTGTCTAGGCTATTCCGCTATTATTTTAGGTGAAGCGGTAAAAGAAAACAAAGGTAGTGTAATATCTATAGAAAGGGCAAAAAATCATTATGATGAAGCTCAGAAAAATATTATTGAAGCAAGGCTCGGTGATTATGTAACTCTTATTCACGGAGATTCAAAAGAAGTCTTTAGTAATCTTGACGGCCCCTTTGATCTAATTTTACAGGATTCTCAAAAAGCACTGTATCCAGGAATGCTTGAAGAGTGTATTATTAAAACCCGTAAAGGCGGTATTATTATTGCTGATGATGCACTATTTAAACCTATGGGAATTGCTGAAAAACTAAGCCGCCCTATTGATAAATATAACAAAATGGTTTTTTCCGACCCTAGACTGGAAAACACCATGATAGCTGTCGGTGACGGAATAACTGTCAGTTTTGTAAAATGACTTTAGACTTATGAAATCAGATTTCAAAAATAAATATTTTCTTGCTATTTTATCAGGCGTATTTCTACAGTTGCTGACAGGTTGTACGACGGACAGTTATACTAACAAAAATATCAGGCTCAAACCAGGAGATTTGCTGTTTCAGACAGGTAAGAGAGATTCTTTTACAGATGCCGTTGAAAAAGTCACTGACGGATATCTGAATGCAAAATTTTCACATGTTGCACTGGTCGCCAGAAATAAACAGGGTAAGTTAGTTGTTATTCAAGCAACAGACAAAGTTAATGTCACTCCAATATCTGACTTTCTACACAAAAGCCTTGATAAAAACGGAAACCCCAGGGTGGTGGCTGGAAGATTAATACCAAAATACAGATACTTAATTCCGAAAGCTGTTGCTTTTGCATTTAAACAAGTCGGTAAACCCTATAATGACGATTTCAATATAAACAATACTAATGCCTATTACTGCTCACAGCTTATATATCAAAGCTATAAAGCTGCCAATGATAATAAACCTCTTTTTAAACTTTATCCCATGACTTTTAAAAATCCTGACACAGGAAAAATTTTTTGGATTTGGGTTAAATATTTTAAAGAGCTTAAATCCCCTGTTCCGCAGGGAAAACCAGGCTGTAACCCCGGCGGAATATCTATGTCAAATAAAATCAAAATAATCCATGCTTTCGGCATCCCTTACGGCTGGACAGAAAAAACTGTAAATAAAATTAATCAAAGTACAGCTGGACAGCAGTACTTTGATTAATTTTTATTACATGATAATGCTATCTACTATAACTGTATAATTTATTTATACCGTTAATATATGCTTTGGCACTGGCTTCAACTACATCTGTAGAAGCTCCATTACCAGTAACAGTTATTTTATCATCTTTCACTTTAACAGCAGCAGTTGCCATGGCATCAGTACCACCGCTTGCTGCTCCCAGTTCAAAATCTATCAGTTCAAATATAATATCTTTAACTACACAGTTTATGGCTTTATAAACAGCATCAACCGGACCGTCTCCAACTGCAGTTCCTCTGATGCTTTTGCCATCTTTCATGATTTCTATAGTAGCTGAAGGGATGGTACCCGTTCCGCTGATAGAGTGCAGATACTCAAGTTTAACAACTTCTTCAACTGTTTTTATCTCATCACTGACAATGGCAACAATATCTTCATCTACAACTTCACTCTTTTTGTCGGCAACTTTTAGAAAACGCTGATAAATCTGTTCTAATTCTTCATCTTCAAAATTATATCCCAAATCATTCAATCTATGCCTCAAACCGTGTCTTCCAGTTCTGGCAGTCAAAACAACACTGCTTTTAGGAAAGCCGATATCCTC
Source organism: Victivallales bacterium (assembly GCA_036011305.1). GTDB lineage: Bacteria > Verrucomicrobiota > Lentisphaeria > Victivallales > GWF2-38-69 > DASCNA01. Next base: position 1,358 of record DASCNA010000261.1, on the reverse strand, counting down.
AGGATTAATAATTTCATATGTATCTCTATTTTTCAAAAAGCCATCAACATGAATACCTGAACTGTGAGCAAATGCATTTTTACCAATTACTGCTTTGTTATGCGGAATAGTCAAACTTAATTTATCAGCAACCAATCTGCTGGATTTATAAAGTTCTTTAATGTCTATATCAGTATCAATATTATAATATCCAGCTCGTATCTTAAGTGCCATTATAACTTCTTCAAGTGCAGCATTTCCTGCTCTTTCCCCAATGCCGTTGATAGTACCTTCAATTTGCCCAGCGCCGTTTATAACGGCAGCCAAAGTATTTGATACAGCCATGCCCAAATCGTTGTGACAGTGTACACTTATTACAGCATTCTCAACATTTGAGACCTTAGTCTTAATATTATAAATAAGATCACCAAACTGTTCAGGCACAGTATATCCTGTAGTATCGGGTATATTAACTACTGTTGCACCTGCGTCAATTACAGCATGAACTACTTCAAAAAGATATTTTCTTTCCGCCCGTCCTGCATCCTCAGCATAAAACTCTACATCATCAGTATATTTTTTTGAATGCAATACTGCTTTTACAGCCATATCCAATATTTTTTTCTTTTTTTCTTCAATGGTTTTACCATATCTCAGATCTTTAAATTTGTGCATCACATGAACATCTGATACCGCTATCCCAGTATGTATTCTTGATTTAGCGGCAAATCTCAATGCTTCTCCACATACATCAATATCTTTTGGAACTGCTCTCGTCAGACCGCAAATAACAGGTTTTCTAACAGCTTTAGATATTTCAACCACAGAATTAAAATCCTCTGGTGAAGATATAGGAAAACCGGCTTCTATTATGTCCACATTCAATTTTTCAAGCTGTTTCGCTATTTCAACTTTAGCATGTGTACCCAATCTACTTCCTGCGGCCTGTTCACCATCCCTCAAAGTGGTGTCAAAAACCTTTATTTTTTTCATTTTTTTCTCCTTCAAAGTTTTAACATAAAAAAAGCCCACCGCCTATTACCCGGCAGTGGGCTTGAAGTTCACAGTAAAATCAACTAGAACCCATCTGCTGAGTAAAAAGGTAATAGTAGCAGTAGTTCGTTATTAGCTGATAAAAGTTCATAGTTATTCATAATACAGACATCTTCAAAAGCTGTGTAAAACTCTTGTTTTGAATTTTTTATTATCTCTATTTTTTTCATAATTTTAATAATTCCTCTAGAATAACCATACTTTAATAAATATTATATATTGTACTAATTACAATTGTTTATTTAAATTTTTATATAAAAAACTCTCTTTAAAGCATGAAGAAAAAAAAAACTAGGCATTCAAACTTACACTTTAATTATGATATC
>DASCNA010000260.1:0-20609 GCA_036011305.1 Victivallales bacterium | reverse complement strand
AAAAAATAACTCCATCTTTACTCCCGCTTAAGCGCTAGTTTTAAATTATCTATTTAATTATATAATATAAATTAAACATTTAAAGTTTAAAAATTGAACATTATTATTTCAATAATCTATTATTTAGTATTCCATTCTTTAATTTCTACATCTTTTTTATTATGTTGTCAGTTAGTATCAAGTTGAAAAAGAAGGAATTTGATCAAATAAGATTAACAACCCAAAAACATAATAAAATCTTAAATTTTATGATAGTGGAATTTTAATAATGAAAAAAATAATTTCAATAATTTGTTCGTTAATGCTAATATCATTTTTAGCATCAGCTTCACAAAATCTTAAATTTGTATTTCTAGTAACAAGACATGGAGCCAGAACTCCTGTTCATTATCTAAAACCTCTAAAATACAATTGGAATATGCCACCGGGTCAACTAACACCTCAGGGGATGCGAGAAGAATATAACTTAGGACTAAAATTAAGAAAACGTTACGTAGATCAATTGAAATTTCTGAGCCATGATTATAAAGATAAAAGTATTTATGCTTATACAGGAAATGGAAACAGAACAATAGAAAGTGCATTATGTTTACTTATGGGATTATATCCTCCCGGCCTAGGACCTAAAACTTTTCAAAATAAAAATGCATTACCGTATAGATTTCAAGTCATCCCATTGAGAACGGTATCTGAAAATACTCAACATACTAATTATAAAAATGCTTTGAAAAAATATTTTTTCACTTCAGCTGACTGGAAAAATAAAAATAAACAGCTTCAACCTTATTATAAGGAATGGGGAAAAACCTTTGATTATAAAATTCATTCTTTGATAGACATAAAAATAATTGCTGATACATTATTATGTGCTAAAAACCAACAACTCACTTTACCTGATGGCCTTACCAAAAAACAGGCTGAGTTAATAATTGACACATCAAACTGGATTAATACTTATCAATTTAAAAACCTGCAAGTAGCATACATAATTAGCGGTCAGCTTTTGAATAATATTGTTAAAAAACTTCAGAAAGCGACTAAAGGTGAAAAGCAGTATAAAGTAGTATATTTTTCAGGTCATGACTTAAACCTGCTGGCTCAAATGTCTCTTTTAGGTAAACCTCTTAAAAAACAACCTGATTTTGCATCTTTCAGTGAGGTTGAACTTTACAATGATGGTCCTTTGTGGATAGTCAAAGTAAGATACAACGGTAACTATATTAAATTACCTATAATGAATGGAAAAGATTACTGCAGCTTAAAAACATTTATAAATTATGTTAACATTCTCAATAAAAAATATAAGTAATGTATAATTATTTAAAAAAAGAGCTCAAAATGTGAGCTCTTTTTATTTTTTATTCAGCAATTTTTACAATAGCAAGGGATAATTTTTTTCTTTATTTCAATACAAACTATTCCTTAATTATCAATAAAACAGATATTTGCCTCTTTTTTTACTTGAGTTAATGGATATTTGTATTTTGGGTATCCAAACATCATTGCTCCATAACATACTTGATTTTCAGGTAAATCAATTAGCTCCGCCAATGGTTTATAATTATCTTCAAAAGCATAGTAAAATAATCCTGCCCAGCAAGTTCCAAATCCTTTTGAAACAGCTGAAAACTCAAAATAATCAAGTGCAACAACTCCATCAATATGTCTCATAATACCTGTATCAGGGCCGTAAACAATAACAAAATGAGGTGCACTTCTCAAAATACCGTCAATACCGTTATTCCATGAGTTAATATACCTGTTAAATATTTTAACATAACGTTCCGAAAGAAAACTGCCTTTAACAGCCAGTTGGCATTTCATCCATTCAACTGTTAATTTCGATATTTCATGAATAATTTTCTGGTCAGAATATACTTTCCAATTTAATAAACGGGAATTTGATGCTGAGGGTGCATGGCTTGCAGTAAATATTATTTTTTTTATTTCATCCAGAGGTATTTTATCTGCTTTATATTTTCTTATAGATCTTCTATTTTGAATTAATTCTTCAACAATACTGCTGCTTTCATTAAATGAAGAAGCAGTAAGATTACTATTATCTATTCCCGGCAACTCTATCGCTTTCTCATTACATATTAACAGACAGTGACAACATTTGTGACAAAAATTTTCAACATCTTCTGTATATGTAACTTCTTTTTTTTCAATAGACCACTCCAGTAATCTCATAGGACAAACTTCTATACATTTTTTACATTTTATGCATTTTGTTTTATCTATTGAAAATTTTTTATTACTAGACATATCCTTACCTTTGAACATCATAAATTAATTCATTATTTCAACTCTATTACCTTCAGGGTCCAGAAATGCGGTTTCATAAGAACCGTCACCTGTCCTTCTAGGTCCATCTAAGATTTCCATTCCATCGTTTTTCAATTGTTCAGTAAGTTCATCTACATGTTTTTCTGATTCCAGCTCAAAAGATAAATGTATAATTCCCATGAACTGTTTATATACGTCATTTTTACTATCAGGAATTTCTGGCTTCTGCATTAACTCTATTCTTGTACCTGATTCAAAACTTAAGAAATATGATTCAAAATTCTTTTTTGAATTAATATATTTATTATTTGAATTTGCATTAAAATATTTTTCATAAAAACTTTTTAAATTTTCAATATTTTTAGTCCAAATTGCAATATGATCAATTTTCATATTTTTTGTTCTCTTCTATTCAACTATTTTCTTTAATAACCAGGAGATATTTTCACCCAAAGCACTCATTGTTTTCAGACCTTCTTCATCATTTTCAACGTCGCCTTTATCTAATCCAATACCTAAATTCCAATATGATGAACCTGGTACAATCATTTGATTAATCATAAATAATTTATTAATTGCATCAAACACATTTGCAGCCCCTGCTCTTCTTACAGCCACAACTGCTGCTCCGATTTTTCTTTTGAGCATACGATCGTTGGCAATTGCAACAAAACCTGACCTGTCGATCAGAGCTTTTACTTCAGTGGTAACATTAGCAAAGTATGTCGGTGAACCTATGATAATTCCATCTGCTTCAATCATTTTTTCAAGACATTCATTTAATATGTCATCATTAAAAATACAGCGTTTATTTTTATTTTCGAAACATTTACCGCATGCAATACACCCCTTGATTTTTTTGCCCCCTAGTTGTATCAGTTCAGTTTCAATTCCATTCTTTTCTAATTCACCAAATACCTGCTTAATTAATATTGCAGTATTTCCACTCTTACGCGGACTACCGTTAAAAGCTACGACTTTCATATTTTCCCCTTTTATAATTTTTAGTTTCATTTATTCATACAGCATCTAACATATCGACATTTCGGTAATTATCAAACTATTATAAATTATTTTTAATAGTTTATAATTCATACATCAGGATTAGTACCCAGAGGCAGAAATATTATTTATAAAACCTTATAAATAATCATTCAATTGTTTCTTAAACTTCTCAAGACCTTCAATATCCAATTTACAAAGAGTCCACTTACCCTTTCTTATCATGACAATAAGATTCGCTGACTGTAATTGATTTAGATATTGTGAAATAGTAGATAAGCAGAGATTAGATTTTTCCTGGATTAAGCCAACGCATACACCATCTTCAGCTACATCAAATTTTTCAGATTTAAAGTTTTTTCCCGGTTCTTTCAACCAATTTAATATCTGCAGTCTCTCTTTGTTAGCCAGAACTGCAAATAAATCAACAAGATTACCCATATAAAACACTTAATACTTTCGTTGCTAACAGTTAATAATTCCTTCAGATATAATCAAACATTATATTCCATATACACAAATGCAGATATAAATAAATCTGAAAAAAGTGAATTTTATTAAAGATATTTCTTTTACACTGCTAAATAAGTTAATATTAACAGTATAGATATATAAATTATATATTTTACAACAAAAGATGAAAAAACATATATCAGCTTTTAAAATAATACTCCCGGCTATATTGGCCTGTATTTTATGGTCAACAGCTTTTGCAGGAGCCAAAATTGGTTTGAAATACTGCCCTCCTCTGCTGTTTGCCGGTATCAGGTTTTCTTTATCGGGTATTCTTATTCTTCCTTTTGTAATATTAAACAGTCACAAAAGAAAACTTGAAATAAACAATAGAATATTAGGTATTAATATATTTACTTTTAAGCAGTGGAGAATCGTTTTAATTGTAAGCTTCTTCCAGACCTTTCTCCTTTACACTCTATATTTTTATGGAATCAGCATTGTTCCGGCTGCTATTGCTGCAATAGTAATCGGCGGAGGACCCTTGATTATTTCAGTAACAGCACATTTATTAACACCTAATGATAAAATGACACGCCCGAAAATTTCCTGCATTTTACTTGGGATGACCGGCATTGTAGTTATAACGCTTTCCAGAAGTCCATTGGCCGATGGAGGGAGTTATCTCCAAATCATAGGAATATTAATACTATTAATTTCATGTATTGCAGGGGGAATAGGCAATATATTGGTTTCCAAATATAAATCATGTATTGATCCAATTACTCTTACGTCCTTTCAAATGATTTTCGGAGGCATTATGCTTTTTATTTCCTCTCTAATTGTAGACGGAACCCCAAAAATAAATATTGAGCCTGAATTTATCTTCGTCTTATTATGGCTCTGCTTTGTTTCTGCTACAGCTTTTACAATATGGTTCAAACTACTTCAAATCCGTATCGTAAAGGTCTCAGAACTTAACATATTGAAATTTATAATACCGGTTTTCGGCGGCATATTCAGCTGGATCATAATACCCAATGAACATCCCACTATTATTGTCATTATTGGAATGGCAGTAACTGCTTCTGCAGTTCTCATGTACAATATCTATACTAAAAGAACTGCAACAAAAAAATAGAAATTATCTTATTTTATAGGAAGTTTATCAATTTTGGATATTAAATTATTAAAAGATTTATTACCCTCAGTTCTTTGATTAAATTCTTGTTTGGCTTTTTCAATCAAATTAGGGTTTTCTATTAACTTTAGCGCAGTTGTTCCAATAACTTTTGATGCATAAAGCATGCCTTTATGACCTATTGAGGTAATAACAGACGCTGTATACTGCCAGGAATGGTCTGCTGTAGAAAAAGGATTACATGCTGTTAATATTTGAGCAGAGGGTACTGTCCAGCTTACATTAGCAACATCTGAAGAACCGGGGATATTTGGATGAATACCTTTGTACGGTACAACTTGTTCAAACAATAGAGAATTATTTACATCATCTTCGAATCCAGCAATTTTTAATCTTTTTCTAATTATCATATCATCTTTTGGTCCAAATGATTTTGAAATTTCCTCTGCTATCTTATAATCATGTTCAATCCAGTTCATTCTCGGTAACTCAAGCATTGTCTGAGAAAGCAAACTACACAGTGTATCATTTGGAAGTATTTCCGGTGCAACAGTTATTAAATCTACATCAACAGAAGTTTCTGTCATTAATGCTGCACCATCAGCAATTTTAAGTACTCTGGTATATACATCTTCTAACTGATCAATACTTGATGTTCTGACATAGTACCAAACCTGAGCATTTTGAGGAACTGTATTTGGTTCTTTACCTCCGTCAGTTATCGCATAATGAATTCTGGCCTGATCGTCAATATGTTCTCTTAGATAGTTACAGCCTATATTCATAAGTTCGACTGCGTCAAGAGCACTTCTGCCTTTTTCAGGTTCTGTTGCTGCGTGAGATGCAATTCCGTGAAAATTAAATTTGACAGATAACATTGACTGCCAGATTTCATCACAAACCATATTAACACGATCCGGATGCCACGTTAATGCAACGTCTAATTCATCGAAAACACCGGCTTTCTGCATGAAAACTTTTCCAATAAATTTTTCTTCAGCAGGACAGCCAAATAAAATAATTTTTGCATCCTGTTTCTTATTCTTCAATTCATTCTGTAAAGCTAATATAGCTCCTAATACTCCGACACCAAGCAAATTATGCCCACATCCATGACCGTTCCCTTGCCCTGTAGTTTCTGTTTTAGTAAATACTCCTTGATCCTGAAAACATTCGGCGAGAGCATCATATTCCGCCAGAAAACCAATTACAGGACTTCCTTTTCCCCATGATGCTTTAAAAGCTGTAGGCATACCAGCAACATTATATTCAATTTCAAAACCATATTCTCTCAAAGTTTCTGAGAGAAGTTTTGATGATTTCTTTTCAACTAAACCTAATTCTGCATATTCCCATATTTTATCACTTGTTTCAGTAAGTTTATTAGAGTTGTTATCTACCCATTCAGATATGCTGTTTGTTTTCATGATTAAATTCCTACCTGTTATATTTCTTCAATTACTTTGTATTTTTAATATTTTTAAAGAATGCCATTACCACAAAGATTAGAATAATGGCTATGGGAAGTGCAGTCGCAACAGAAGCGACTTTCAAACTGTCAAGTCCGCCTAAGGTCATAATAGCAATTGATATTGCTGCAATTAGTACGTTCCAGAAGACTCTGTTCCATTTTGCCGGTTCACTGTCCTCTGTTATTTTCTTTGTTGTTGTAGATGCCAGTGTATATGAAATCGCATTAAAAATAGTAGAAGAATATGTAAAAGCTAAAAGTACAAAAACAATCAATGATATTGTACTGAAAGGTAAATGTGCAATTACACCGGCAATAACTTCTCCTGGATTTTTACCTGCTGCTATTAACTTGGAAACAGAGAAAATACCTTTCAGCTGTAGGTTCATGGCAAAATTTCCTAAAATTGAATATATCAACCAGCACCCTGCACTGCCTCCTATAACTGATCCAATAATTAGTTGACGTATTGTTCTGCCTTTTGAAATTTTTGCCAGAAAAATCCCTGTTGTAGGAGCATAAACTAACCACCATGCCCAGAAGAATACTGTCCAGTTCTGAGGGAAACCGGAATTTTTAATTGGATCTGTCCACATTGACATACTGATAAAATTATTCAACATTTGACCAAATGCCGATGTGAAATTATTAATAATAAAAACAGTCGGCCCTACTATCAATACAAAAGCAAGAAACACATAGAACAGACTCATCGTTATTTTACTGATCTTCTCAATACCTTTTTTTAATCCTGCTAACAGAATATAGACATTAAGAACCATCCAAACCAGCATTAATACTATCTCCATATAAAACTTGGGTTCAATTCCAAATATTTTACAGATTCCTGCAGTTACCATTGGAGCAACAAAACCAAAAGATGTAGCAGTACCTCCCATAATACCAAATATAAAACAAACATCAATAATACGTCCTATCCATGAATCAGAACTCTTTATCAATGTTCCGGTACATGCTTCACTCAATTTTAATACAGGTCGTTTTTTGACATGATAAATATATGCAATAGCCACTGCAAAAATTGCATAAAAGCTCCAAGCTACAATTCCTGTATGAAACAATGCAAAAGAGGAACTCCATTCTGCTGCCTGCCATGAACCCGGAATAGTATGAAAAGGCGTCTGTCCATGCCTGTTCATAAAATAATATGACCATTCTACTGTTCCCCAATATAGGATAGAAGCTCCTGTGCATGAAGTAAGAATCATCCCCAACCAAACTATTGTTGAAAACTGAGGTTTATCATCTTTTGAGCCTAGCTTAATTTTACCTATTTTACTAAATGCTATAACGATCAATGCACAGACTGTAAGAAAAGCTGCCCATAAAAAAACAAAACCAAGTTTGAAAATAAGAAAATGTTGTACTTTTAATAAAATATTTTTTGTAAAATCAGGATAAACTAAAAACAGTACCGTCATAAGCACTGTAAATATTACAGTAGTAAAAAATAATTTCTTATCAAGCTTTAGCTTTGTACTTCCCATCATTACTCCCCTTCAATAATTAGTCCTTTATAAAATATTCTCGGCTTTCCTATAAAAATTTGACAACTGCCTTTATCCCCCTCCTCTATTTATATCTACTCACAATAAAATTAGACTAAAAATAATTCATTGCTTTTAGTTGAACTATTTATATATTTATCATATATTGACAAGTTATTTATCATTATATGTTAAATTGTCATCATTATGTAAAGGTAATTTATATTATGGAACTATATGCTGATAAACTGAGAGCGATAAGAAAAAGTCAGAAACTCACAGTTGAGGAACTGGCTAGAATGGTTGGGATTTCTAGAGTCACATTAACTGCCTGGGAGACAAAAAAACGGATCCCGTCTGAAGCAAAAATTCGCATGCTTGCCGAAGTGTTAAAGGTTACTGCAGATGAAATATCAGACTTAAAAGCTAAAATCCCTATATCTGATATTAATTTCCCAAACTCCATAGGTTCCTGTTTTACATTATCTGCCAACGATTACAACAAAGATGAAATCTCGAATATATTTAATTCATTAAATAGCCTTAAGAAAAAATTACATGATAATAAATTAATAACACAGGGGTTGCTGTCATCTATGCTGTCAATGTTTTATGTTAAAAACATTGACCTTAAATATATAACAGCTAATCATGGTTTTCTGCAAAATTTATCATTACCCATTGTTTTTTCTGTTCAGGATAAAACTGATTTTGATTTCTTTCCCTTGAGAGAAGCAAAAGAAAATGAAAAACTGGATAAAACTGTTCTTTTATCAGGTAAACCGATAACGATAGAAGGATACATCCCTGGTACAAGAAAAGCCAAATGGGGAATTATATCAAAAAAACCGATTTTTGACGAAAAGAATCAAATTCTTGGGATCACTAGTTCCTATGTAGATATAACTGATCGTAAAAAATCAGAAAGAATACGTGAAATACTTGAAACAAATATAAACTTAATGAAAGATCGAATATGCGTTAAGGCTTATAATCCTGAAAGACCAATATACTGTAATGATGCATACAAAGCTATATTTAAAAATCCAGAATCCTGTTTAAAAGATGATAATCTATGGGTAAATACATTTATCCATCCTGATGATCGGGAAACCGAAAAAAAATATATGAGAAATCAAAGTTGGCCTGAAATTAGCAGATTTAAAGCTATAAAAAACGATGGTACAGTAATCAATATTGAAAGGCACTATCATAAAATTGAGTTTTCCGGCCAGGAATATCATTTTTTCATCTCGGTAGATATAACTGATATTACAAAAGTTAATGATGTTTCTAAAACAAAAGAGAATGAGCTTTCACATTTAATATTTGACAAGTTTCTTAATTATTCCAATGGGCTTGTCTGGCTTTCAAAATGCAGTAGCAAAGGTCAAATTACATTCTATGGTTCTCAGGAAAAACTGTATGGACGACAAATGAAAACTGCATCTCCTATGCAATCATGGATAGATAAAATACTTCATGACGAGTGCAAAAACGCCTACCATAAATGGAGTAAAGATATTGATAAGCAGATAAAACGGCTACAAAACAGTACACCTGAAGTTATTAAAAACAGTAATATTGATCCATTTATTTACAAAACAATTAAACCCGATGGAACAACTGTATATATTGAAAACAAAACTTCGTTTATATCACTTAATAATGAGCTGTATCTAATATCTATTGAAAGAAATATTACTGAAAATTACTTATTAATAAAACAATTGAAACAAATAAAAAAAATATTGTATTCAAGAGAAAAATTATCATCTTGTGATAAAGAAATTCTTAAGTGCCTGCATTAATAAATTAAACATATTATCTAAAATGGTAATCGATTAAATTAAGGCTAAAATATAGTAATCATTATTAGATTTTATAAATATTATTTACTTTATGAAAATAAAAATAGAGAATCTGAAGAAAATAAGAAAAGAGAAACGATGGACGCTTCAGGCACTGGCGACTGAATTGAATTTAAGTCGTTTTACTCTCTATAAATGGGAAAACGGGACAACCACTCCAACATTAAATAAATTAAGTCAACTTGCTGGAATATTAGATGTACCTATAAACATAATTTCCGATCTTGAAGTTGAATATGAACATGTAAGAGAAAAAGAGAGAGAATCTATTGACTCCTGGGAATTAATTGGAGGTTTTGAAGATAAAAAACTTAAGCATTCTGTTGATGCAATTAACGAAAATATTGATTTTCTCAAACGAAAACTGAAAGAGACCTCTCTTCTTATAAACGGACTTATTCATTCAAGCCCTAATCCTGCTTATATTAAAAACAGAAATAATAAATATATAATAGCCAATGATGCATTCCTCAAACTTATAGATCTTCCATCCGGCTATACTGTTTACGGAAAATCAGATGAAGATTTATTCAACCCAGCTGAAGCTAAGTCCAATTCTTCAGAGGACAGCAAAGTTATGATAACCGGTGAATCTGTTATTGCCGAAGAAAAATATACTCCGGGATCAAGAAAAAAGAACTGGTGTCTTTCATATAAAAAGCCAATTTTGGATTCAGATTCAAATATTATCGGCATAAGAGGGGCATTAGTTGACATAACAGTCAGGAAAAAAAACCAGAGATTAAGAAAAATTCTCGAAAATGTATTAACTCTAACTGATGAAAATATCTGGGTTTTTAAAGATATTGCAATTGTTGACGGAATTACATTCTTTAAAAATATGATGTATTCGTCAGACAATGCTATTAAAAATGAAGTATTTGGCGATAGCAACGGTCTTACATGGGACGAACAGATAAAAATATGGAGATCAATGATTGTAGATGAAGATGTAAAAAATATTTTAAATTTTGATAAAACTAACTGTCCTGTACTCAGAAACTACAGAATACACAATAAAAAAAGCAATAAAACATATCAAGTTAAAAGTAAAGTTCATTACAATCAGGAATATAAAGTTTTCATTCTATTAGCTACTTTTACTATTCTGGGTAATTCCTGAATTTTATCTATATAATTTAAACATATTTGTTGATTATATATCAACAAAATAGTCTAAATAATATCTAAATATTACTTTCCTGTTCAACAATTCTCTATTTATTGTAATTTATGTTATGAAGAAAATAGAGAATCCCGTTAGAGTCGGGAACGGACGCGCCACCGTAAACAGCTTAACTGTAAGTCTGACCTCTAAATTTAAACGTCTTCTTCGCGATAAAGAAGTCATTCAATACTGGAGTTTAGTAATGAGTTACGTTATTGATGACTGGAAAAATGCTGCAGCAAAACAGTTAAGAGGAAAAGATATCTCATCTCTTAACTGGAATACACCTGAAAATATACTGATTAAACCGCTTTATACTAAATCTGACTTAGAACAGATAGAAAATACAAATACGATGCCCGGACTAGCACCATTTGTCAGAGGGCCATACCCCACAATGTATGCAGGCAGACCATGGACAATACGTCAATATGCGGGCTTTTCCACAGCTAAAGAGTCAAATGCTTTTTACAGAAGAAATCTTGCAGCGGGGCAAAAAGGTCTTTCAGTAGCATTTGACCTGGCAACACATAGAGGATATGATTCGGATAATCCAAGAGTTGCTGGTGATGTAGGTAAAGCAGGTGTAGCTATTGACAGTGTCGAGGATATGAAAGTACTGTTTGATCAGATACCACTTGATCAAATGTCAGTTTCAATGACAATGAATGGGGCTGTGCTGCCAATACTTGCAGGATATATTGTTGCGGCAGAAGAACAGGGCGTTCCTCAGGAAAAACTGATGGGCACAATACAAAATGATATTCTAAAAGAATTTCTGACAAGAAATACTTATATATATCCGCCACAGCCTTCAATGAGAATTATTTCAGATATCATAGCCTACTGCTCAAAAAATATGCCTAAATATAATACTATTAGTATAAGCGGTTATCATATTATGGAAGCCGGTGCAAGTGCCGTGCAGCAGGCTGCGTTCACAATTGCAGACGGAATCGAATATGTAAGATCTGCCATAAAAGCAGGATTAAACGTGGATGATTTTGCACCTAGGCTGTCATTTTTCTTCGGTATAGGTATGAACTTCTTTATGTATATTGCTATGCTCAGGGCTGCAAGATATTTGTGGCATAAAGAAATGCAACAGTTTAATCCTAAAAATTCAAAATCACTAATGCTTAGAACTCACTGTCAAACTTCAGGCTGGAGTCTTACTGAACAGGATCCATATAATAATATAATCAGAACAACTGTTGAATGTATGGCTGCAGTGTTGGGAGGGACCCAGTCGCTTCATACAAATGCATTCGATGAAGCTATAGGACTGCCGACAGATTTTTCTGCAAGGATAGCCAGGAATACACAGATTATTGTCCAGGAAGAATCTCATATTTGTAATGTAATAGATCCTATGGGAGGAAGTTACTACATTGAGAGCCTGACTAATTCTATTATAAACGAGGCTGAAAAACTTATAAAAGAGATATCTGATTTAGGCGGTATGGCCAAAGCTATAGAGTCAGGTTTACCAAAAAAATTAATTGAAGAAGCAGCTGCAAAAACTCAGGCCAGAATTGAACAGAGTGAAGAGGTGATAGTCGGTGTTAATAAATACAGGCTTAAAGAGGAAGAGGAAGAGGAAGTGCCTGTACTTGAAATTTCTGACGAGATAAGAGTTGAGCAGATTGATTCTCTCAAAAATCTGAAGAAAAATAGAAATAATAATGAAGTTAAAAGAGCTCTTTGTGAAATAATACATGCAGCAGAAAACAATGACAACCTGCTTGCAGCTGTGATTCCGGCAATTCGTGTAAGGGCTACTGTGGGAGAAATCAGTAATGCCATAGAAAAAGTATTCGGAAGGTATACTGCAAAAACCGAACTTATTCAGGGAGTTTATTCTGCAGGTTACGATATTGATAAAGCAAAACTTGAGGCAATAAAAAAAAGAATTGAAGAGTTTGAAAACAAAAAAGGAAGAAGACCCAGAATTCTTATTGCAAAAATAGGTCAGGACGGGCATGATCGAGGTTGTAAAGTTGTAGCTACAGCTTTTGCAGACCTCGGGTTTGTAGTTGACCTTACTCCTATGTTTGTCACTCCAGAAGAGGCAGTCAAGATGGCGGTGGAAAATGATGTACATGCTATTGGAGCATCTTCACTTGCAGCCGGACATAAATATATAGTTCGTTCATTATCTGAAGAACTGATAAAACTCAAATGTCCGGAAATAAAAATATTCATTGGAGGAGTAATACCTCATCAGGATTATGACGAGCTATACAAAGAAGGAGCTTCAGGTGTATTCGGACCCGGAAGCAACATTATTGAATCGGCAGGCAAAGTGCTGGATGCAATAGAGAATGAATCATAAATAAACAATTTTAAAACAGGAGTATGAAAAATGAATAAGGTTATTCTGGAAAGTAAAAATCAAGTTGGTACAATAATTTTAAATGATCCAAGACATCTTAATGCTTTAAGTGCAGAACTTGTTGATGATATAATAGCAGGACTGGAAGAATTCAGAAATAAAAATGTAAGAACCATAATTATCAGGGCTCAAAAAAATGTAAAAATATGGTCTGCCGGTCACGATGTCAGAGAACTTCCTACAGGCACTTTGGATCCATTGACATATGCAGATCCTTTAAGAAAAGTATGCAGAGAACTACACGATTATCCAAAACCAGTGATTGCTCTTATTGAAGGCAGTGTCTGGGGCGGAGCATGTGAACTAATTATGTCCTGCGACATGATATACGCTTCCGAGGAATCAACTTTTGCAATTACGCCAGCTAAACTCGGTGTTCCATACAACATACAGGGAATACTTAATTTTATGAACAGTATCCCCATGCACCTTCTAAAAGAAATGCTTTTTACAGCTCAGCCTATATCTGCAGAAAAAGCAGAAGTTTCAGGTATGATTAGCGGTGTTATAAAAATGGAAGACCTTGAAGAACACGTCAATAAAATAGCAGGATTTATAGTTAACAATTCCCCCCTGTCAATATCAGTAATGAAAGAAGGGCTAAAAGTTTTATCTGAAGCGTTTCCCATGAATCCCGAAGCTTTTGAAAAAATACAGGCAGGCAGAAGAGTAGTATATAACAGTGATGATTATAAAGAGGGCATTAGATCTTTCTTTGAAAAAAGAAAACCTGTTTTCAAAGGTAATTAAAATCAAAATCCCTTCACATTACATTTAACATATCATGTTTTGTGAAGGAAACTGTATAAAAGAGGTCAATTAAAATGTATAATAAATATAAGGTTTTATTAGCAAATGAAGCTGCTGAAATGATAACTCATGGTTCTACTGTCGGTTTCAGTGGTTTTACATCTGCTGGAGCTGCTAAAGCAGTTCCGAGGGCAATAGCAGAAAAAGCATCCAGACTCCATAAAGCAGGAAAAGAATATAATATCAGGGGACTTTCCGGTGCATCAACAGGAAAAAGTATAGACAGTACTCTTTCTTCCAGTAATGCACTGAGCTGCAGACTTGGATATCAATCTTCCAAAGAGTTAAGGAACAGTATAAACGCAGAAACTGTCGAGTTTGCCGATATTCATCTATCACATCTTCCCCTTCTCATAGAAAGAGGTTCATTAGGAAAAATTGATTTTGCCGTTATTGAAGCGACTGAAGTTACAACCGACGGCAGAGTTTATTTAACAGCTTCAGTCGGTATCAGTCCAACCTTACTGAATTGTGCCGATAAAGTAATTATTGAAATTAATCGATATCATTCACCAAGATTAAGTGAAATGACAGATATTTATAAGATTGCGGCACCCCCAAGAAGCTGTATTCCTCCTATATCACATCCCATGGATAAAATAGGAACACCTTTTGCTTCTGTTTCTCCTTCTAAAATTGCAGGTATCGTCTATAATGATCAATGCGATGAAACAGGGTCTTTTACAGAGCCTGATGAAATCAGCTTAAAAATAAGCAATAATGTTGTAAAATTTCTGGTTTCTGAAATTAAAGAAGGACGTATTCCAAATTCATTTCTGCCAGTTCAAACAGGAGTTGGTAATATAGGTAATGCAGTAATAAAAGGAATTGGCGATCATCCGGATATCCCCAGTTTTTATATGTTTACTGAAGTATTTCAGGACTCTATAGTTGAACTGATAAAGGAGGAAAAAGTATTAGGGGCAAGTACATGTGCTTTAACAATTAGTCCGGATAAAATGCAGGAAATATATTCCAATATGGATTTTTTCATTAATAAGATAGTATTGAGACCTCAGGAAATATCAAATAATCCAATTCTTGCCAGAAAATTAGGTCTCATTGCTATCAACACAGCACTGGAAGCTGACATATACGGTAATGTAAATTCTACGCATGTGTGCGGTACTAAACTGATGAACGGAATTGGTGGTAGTGGTGATTTTGAAAGAAACTCTGCGTACTCAATTTTTGTATGTCCGTCAATAGCAAAAGCAGGTAAAATTTCGGCAATTGTTCCTATGTGCACCCATGTTGACAGCAGCGAACACTCAGTCCAGGTTTTGGTAACAGAACAAGGAACTGCTGATTTAAGAGGTTTGTCTCCTAATCAGAGAGCCATGAAAATAATTAAAAACTGTGTGCACCCTATATACAGAGATTACTTACTGTCATATTTCAACAATTCCCCGAAAGGGCATATCAGACATGATTTATCAAAATGTTTTGAACTCCATCAAAATCTAATGAATAAAGGCAGCATGCTACCGGACAGTATGTAAAATACAAAAAGAGGTTAACTAATGAAATCTTCATTCTTAATTATTTTATCATCTCTCATTTTTAATATAATTCTATTATTAGAAACTTTTTTACATAGAAACGATTTAATTTTTTATCAATTTAATTTTTATGAATTATTATTGCTTATATTAGCAGTCACAAGTTATTTTACAGCATGGATCACTGCTGCGTATAAAGCTAATCTATGGTTAAAAGGGTTAAATAGCTGTAGCAATTCTTGCTAAGTGAAATAATTTATATTAAATAAACTAGGAAATATACTTATTATGGAAAAATATATTCTACAAAATGATTACAGCGAAGGTATTCACCCCAGCTTACTTCAAGCGTTAAATTCTGCTAATTCTATTCAGACTGACAGTTACAATGAAGATAGGTATTCAATAGCTGCAGCAGAAGCTATCAGGAAAAATTTAAATAAAGATGCCGATATTCACTTCTGTTCAGGAGGGACACAGGCTAACATTATAGCAATATCATCAATGCTTAAGTCGTTTGAATCAGTAATAGCTCCAAAAAGCGGTCATATTGCAGTCCACGAAGCAGGTGCTATTGAAGCAACAGGTCACAAAATAAATACTGTAGAAACCAACGATGGGAAATTGAGACCTGAAAATGTAAAGACAGTTCTGGATATTCATACAGATGAGCACATGGTAAAACCCAGACTGGTTTTTATTTCAAACACTACAGAAATAGGAACGATCTATACAAAAAAAGAACTGACTGAACTTTCTGATTTCTGTAAAAAAAATGAATTGCTGCTATACCTTGACGGCGCCCGATTAGCCTCTGCTTTGACTTCGCATGCAAATGACTTATCACTGTCTGATCTGGCAATACTTGTTGATATGTTCTACATCGGTGGAACAAAAAATGGAGCATTATTAGGAGAAGCTATAGTAATAAATAATAATAATTTAAAAAGAAATTTCAGATATCATTTAAAGCAGAAAGGTGCACTTCTTGCTAAAGGAAGAGTTCTGGGTATTCAGTTTCTTGAACTGTTTAAGGATGATCTGTTCTATAATCTTGGAAGACATGCAAATGAAATGGCATATAAACTCTCAGAAGGAATAGAAGCTTCAGATTATTCTTTTTTAACAGAACCTGTTTCAAACCAAATATTCCCAATTCTACCGAATAATATTATAGAAAAACTCAGAAGTGAATTTCAATTTTATACATGGAAAAAGGTAGATAATAATTTATCTGCTGTAAGGCTGGTAACTTCATGGGCCACTAAAATAAAGACAATAAGTAAATTTATTTCTCTATTAAATGAAACTGATTAAGGATATTTTAAATAATAAAACTTAAAAGACAGATGAAATATGAAAATTCCATTGTTGAAAGACCATCATTCACATCCGATGCTCTATACCGCACTACAGGAATGTCTGAATATTTCCAATATCTACTGCAAAAAAGAAGCGTTGGCCCTTTTTCATAATTTAAATAATGAAATTAATATAATAACAGGCTGGTATAATAACCGTTATACCTTTATACCAGAGGATATTGAAACTTTCAGGCCTATTATTATTTTAAATATCAGCCTTCATACATTGGTTCTAAACAAAGGTGCGATAGAATTTTTACAGGAAAAGAACTCTGAACTGGCATATAAATATAATGATAAAATCTGGATTGAAAGAAATTTATTTAAATTAGTAAAAACTATTGTTGCTATAGCATGCACTAAACATTCCGAACAATTAAATACTTTCTATGATTCACAGCTCAACAAAAATGGAATTTATCATATAGAAGAAATGAGTTGCTGTGGTGAATTTGAAATAGATGCTTATAAAGTCAGCAATCTACTCCCCCGCACCAAGCTATGGATAGACCCTGATGACATAACCAAAATACATCCCGATAAATTTAAATACATACATGGTGTAAAACTTTTTACAGATGGTGGCACAGGATCAAAGACTGCTGCTATAAAATCAAAATACATCTCCGGAGGAACCGGTATTTTGAATTATAAAGACAAAGAATTAAGACGTTTATTTGAATACATTAGTGATTTAAAATTACCCTTGGCTGTTCATTCGATAGGAGATTTAGCTATTGAACAAGTAATTAATGTTCTGAGTGAATCACAGCTTTCTATACCGATCAGATTGGAGCACTGTACTTTTATTTCATTTGAAATGGCAAAAAAGGCAAAAGCTTTAAACTTAACACTCTCAATGCAGCCTAATTTTAGTTATATGTCTGTTAATTATAAAGACAGATTACCTAAACATTACTTAGAGGTTCTGAATCCATTCAGAATGTTGATTGATAGGCTAAACTTTTCTCCTGGTAAAGATTTGATATTCGGTTCTGATGGGATGCCTCACGGAGTTAACTGTGCGATTAATGCATCATTTTTTCCACCTTTAGTGTCACAGAAGTTAACTATTGAAGAATTCATTGCAGGTTATTGCATTAATGATAATAAAGCAGGCTATGTTGATATTATTATTGACAGTGAACAGAGAAATATTAAAACTGCAGTAACTGTCAATTAATTTTTAGCTTCATAAGATTTAGTGATGGGAGAAAACTCCAATATATCAAATTTGGTGAGTGTTTTGTTAAGCATTTCTTCTGGTGTCTCATTATTTAATATATAAAATATTTCGTCATGCAGATCAACCATCATAACTTCATGAAGTTTCTCATATTTTTTTTTTGCAAAGTTCTTTAAATCTATTGAGCAAATCACTAATTTTGCCTTGCAGTATTTGAGATTCAAAATCCATATTTTTACCAACACGGTCCTGTATAGCTTATTAATTTCTTATAGGTTTATTTTAACATATAATTTTTTAATCAATATCATTTATCATTTTAAGTTTTTAATTAATATATTTTGATATCCTAACAATTATTTATATATTAAATAATTGAAAGATTAGCAATATTTTTAATACACCCAAAAAAAGGAATAAATTATGCCAGCATTAGTTGATCCTGAAATTTGCACAGGATGTGAAAGCTGTATAAGCGTATGCCCTGTAGAGGCAATTACAATGAAAGATGGTAAAGCAGTAGTTGATAGTGATGAGTGCATAGAATGCGGAGCATGTATTGATGAATGTCCCGTTGATGCAATAACAATGAAATAAGCAGAAACATGCCAGCCTGTTATAGCAGTTTAAAATTCTGAGATAAAGAAATTTTAGTATCGTCTGATACTTGCGGGTTATTATATATAGATTCAAAGTCAACAAACTCTTTAAATTCTTCTATAAAAGCTAAACTAAGAGTTTGTGAACTTGATATTCCTTTCCAATTGACAAATTTTTTATAATACCTAATAAAATTTTCAGATAAAATCTGTTTGAATGAAATGCTATTCCAATCAACAGAATTTTTATATTTTGAGATAAAATCTTCAGGTAAAATGCTATATCTACTTATTCTAATCCAGTCTTCTTCAGTTAGTTGTTCAAAATAATGAATTCTATATTTGCTCTTAATTTCAGTCTCTATTTTTAATAGTTTATTCATTTATACCTCTTATCTTATGCAGGTATATTAATAAATTAATATACAACTTTACTGAAACAGTTCTTAAATATCACTCTTTTTCAACTGATAAAACCAGTGCTGGACTATAATTTTTATCTTTAACATATTTGAACTTTCTTCTAGATAGAAAGCTCAAAAATAAACTGATAAATATCCATGGTATCATATACAAAACATAATAAAGATAATCTCCGTTAAAACTTCCGAACATTGCTGCTTTAAGTCCATTTACTGTTTGAGTCATAGGAATAAAAGGAGATATAAACCTGTAAATAAAAGGAGAAAGTTCAATGGGATATACGCCACCGGCAGAAGCTATTTGAATAACAAGTAATATAACAGCTAAAAGCTTTCCTGCATCTCCAACTAATCTAACCAAAGCAAATATAATTGTTAAATAAGTAAATGCGGATACGATGAGAACAATATAATAACCAAGAGTATTGACAGGAAATATATTGAAAAAGTATATTACTGAAATCCCCATAATAAAAGCTCCAATTATTACCATAAGAGACGGGATCATACCTTTTCCAAGAATTTTAGTTATATTGTTAGCATGTCTCACACTCCTTGGAAACACGATAAGCTTAAAAAGGTAAGCTGTACATAATGCCCCTACCCACAGTGATAAAGCCATAAAATAAGGTGCCATCCCCAGGCCTACAGACAAGTTCATTGATAATTTTGTATTTACAATTTCAACAGAATGAGCGAGAGCTGAAGGTATCATTTCATCTGGATGATAACCTATCAGCCAGTCTAATACAGGGTGACTTCCCAACTCTGACGTGACTGCTTTCCATCTTTCTGTTTCTAATTTTCGATTTAATGTATCAGCTGTTCGAGTAATAAATTCATTTCCCATTATAAAAGCTATAGAGTTTGTCCCCTGAGAAGTAATAAGTTCCAAAGGGGCTTTCTTATTCCCAGAAAGAGCAAGTTTGCTAAAGTCAGGCGGTATTATCATAGAAAAGTAAACTTTGCCGGCACGAACATATGCCTTGCCCTTTTTACTGCTATTGATCATTAAAATATCAAATGGTTTTTCTTTAAGCAAAGTCTTTTCAACTCTGTCACCCAAGTTGTATTTTTTTCCACGAAAGACAGTGCCTTTATCAAGATTAACAACACCAACAGGTAATTTATCCAATTGAACATTTGTATCTTTAAATGCTCCTAAATAAGTTATTGAGTAAAAACATGGGATTAAAATTATTATTATTGTCGCCACCCATAGCGGTCGGTGTTTTTTATATAAGGCGGCCTCTTTATTAAATACATATAGTATATTATTTTTTATTAAAAATTTTTTAACGATTCTTTTTTTAGACATTATAAATTTTGTTTCTATATTGGATGTTTTTAAATGAAATTATATTATATAAATATAAAAAAGTAATATCAGGATACTATCTCAGCACTAAGTTAATATAGTAAATTCAT
>DASCNA010000259.1:0-2556 GCA_036011305.1 Victivallales bacterium | reverse complement strand
TCGGAAATAACGAAAAATTCTGTGCTCATGCTTCCTCCTTGGTTACGGGTACATCGTTAACTTGAGCCAGTGGTTTTTCTTCGTTATTTTATCTGCTTTAACCATTTTAATTTTTAGTTTTTGATTAACTAGTTAAATTTATTGATAAATTAATATTGGATAAAAGATATACTTAGACAATTAAAAACAAGTGGTAAAAACACAAATAGTTATGTAATATTTCGTCTTATAGAACTCTATAAGACGTTATATGCAATATTACGTAATATCAAAAATATCTATTAAATATAATATATGAAAGCTACTTCAAAGGTGAAGATAAAAATAAGAAGTATTTTCTATTTCAAATCTGGGAGTTATTAATGAAGTTCTCAGTTACTTTTGGGGAGCCTGCAAAATGTATATGAAGATATGATCGTATTGATAAAAATATTTATACTATCAGATTGCTTAGATAGCGAAAGTGGTTTGAAAGGTGGCTCTTTAAGCTTAACTTCTTGAAAATGATTATTATCGTTAGCTGGAGATAATTTTACTTTTCTAAGTTTACTTCTCCAAGTGTAAAGTGTTTTTACTGAAATATTGTTCTGCCTGCAATATTCAATGGTAGATAATTTTGAGTTATCAATGGATTCAAATACCCTTAGCCATTTTTTTACAATGTGAGGTTTATGTTTCGTCATCTGTTATCCTGTGTAAAAATTAATATTCTAACGAGAATAACAAAATTTAATGCCTAAAAAGATACCTGACTAGATGGTGCAGATTTTACCGTTACTTTTAAAATGAAAAGATAAAGACCATTAATGATCAAATATCCCATTATTTAAACTGCTTTGCATATAAAACAAACATGTCTCCATTTTATCTATTCGATCATGAATATTTCTATGATCTCTGCAAAAGTTTCGGTATTGATTATCATAACTCCAACATAAATCTTGTTCTTTTAAGGAGAATAAATGTTTAAAGAATTCATGCCTATCACTGAGGAGGTATTCATATACAGATAGATTTTTTTGTGTTACATCGGCATGCGTTTTATTTAATATATCTTTCATACTGACTTCATTTATATCAATAATCCTATTTTTATGCTCAAAGTCTGCAATACAACACTCAAGTTCATGAGGATTTATTGCTTTATCGGTTGTATTTGAGAAATCAGTAATGTGAGGTTTCAGGTATTCAAAAAGAGGATTGAAATCTTTAGGTATTGAGTTATTGCTATTTATAAATTTTCCTATTTCATTAATTTTATTTGATCCAGATGCTATTATCTCTGTTACAAGATTGCTAAAAAAACCTACCGACAATGAAAGTAATTTTTCAGTACCTTCAACCGTTGCTTTATCTGTCTCAAGTTTGTATCTTTGTGATGTAGTATAAGAATTTTTAAGATTATTAAATATAGTACTTATTAGTTTATAAAATCCTTTGGCAACTAATTGGTTCGCTTCATATTTCTTAGTTTCTGATTTTATTTGCATTTCTGCTAGCTTTTGAGCTGTAGTGTGAATAATATGCCGTACTTCTGCAATATCTTTTTGTGTATATTCAACTGGGTGTATACCTGGAAGATTTATGCCTTCAGGAGTTGGAGCCAATCCTCCTGATTTTTTTATAAGATAATAATCATATAATTGGAGTTCTGATAATTTTAATCCGCTATAAACAATTATAGAAAAGATGAGTGAGCTATATGAAATTCCTTCAAGAGGATTTTTGGTCAGAAAAGAAATAGCCATATTGTTAATCATAGAATTAACAGTAGCGGTAGTTCCGAATATAGCAGTTTTATCGGAAAGATTGGCAATTATTTTATCTGATTTTTTATTATTTACATTACCTTCATGAATAGTTGCAAAAAAATCAAAGACATAGGACAAAGTAGTAATAGCATCGCTACCTTTATTAAAAGCAACATTCGTTTTTGGCATATCTTTAGTTACGACATTACCTCCTACACCTAAAAGCCAATCATGAACTCTATCACCCCAACTTTCTATTTTCTTTTCTTTATTCATATTTTGCTTTCAAATTTGGACTTAAAATAAATTAATTTTTTTAAAATTCAGAAGATGCTTAGATTTACTATAAGTTCTATACCCAACTAAACTTCCACATATACATGTTAAAAAGCATGCACCAACATAAAAGAAAACAGCTGTTAGTGAGCCTGTGATGGAAATATAAAGTTTAACTTGTGAGTAAAGTAGTAGTATTGGTATAATATTCATACCTACAGGAACTTTTTGAGTAACATAACCGATTAAAATACCACCTATAAAAAAAACTGGAAATAATATTGAAATTTGAATGTTGGGAGAAAGACTTAATGAAGTAATTATAATTATTACAAACATTAACAGAATATATATACTAAACAATATACGTGGGAGTAAATATTTTTTATTTTGAATACATTGATTTGTTTCAAAGATGTACTTAGTTGCATTCTCCTGTAATGCTAAAAATTTGATTTTTAGTAATATTTTAAATAAAACTAATCCAAACAAACTTCCAACCATAGAAATAATGTATTTAAAAAGAAAT
>DASCNA010000258.1:0-2310 GCA_036011305.1 Victivallales bacterium | reverse complement strand
ATTCAAGTATATTTAAAATTAACGGACAAAGCTATCGTACTAAGAATATTAAAAACAATAAAACGGAGGTATAAATTTTTATCCGAGCTATGGAATTTTCTTTAATACCAACTATGGAATTTAGGTTGCATTTGACAGTATTATTGATGAAAATAATATGATAATTGCAGACAATGTTCCTGCTATGAATAAATTTAAAGATTTCTTAATATTGTCTAAAAATTATTGGGATAAAAGAAACCATACTATGGTAAAGAACATTATAAACTACGCTAAAGAATTTCAAGGTAAAAGAATAATTGTTTTAACAGGATTTGAACATACTTATTACCAAAGAGAACTTTTAGAAGCACATAAAAATAAGAATTATGTTTTAAAAGAGTATTGGCAATATCCAGAAAAATAATAAAAAATCATAGCTAGACACTTCACATAACAGCAATTTCGCTCTATTACATAGCTGTATGTGAACTTCAACTTTATAAAATAAAAAAGTAGAAAATATTTATCATGAATATTAAAAAGTTTGCTGAACTCTCAGAATTTAGTCCAGATACATTAAAATATTATGAAAAGATAGGATTATTTGTTAATATAAAAAGAGACACTAGAGGATATAGAGATTACTCAGAAAAAGAATTAGAATGGGCTCGATTCTTAAAGAGACTAAAATCAACAGATATGTCAGTTGATGGTATGAAATACTATGCTGAGTTATACAGACTGGGAGATAGTACAATAAGTGAGCGGAGGAAGATGCTTGAAGAGCATCATACTAAAGTACTTGATAATATTAATAAAATGTCGAAAACACTTGAAATAATAAATAAAAAAATAGAATTATATAAAAAAAGAGAAAAAAACTAACAAATCAATTTGCCTAAGAGCTAACTCACAGGTGTAACTTTTTAAAAATTATACCCAAAGAATGAATAAATAGCTTGGAGGCAAGTAATGAAACGTGAAGATATCTCTTTACTGCAGCAAAAGAAATTAAAAATTTTATTTTTACTCTTACCTTTTTTAATAGGATTATGTGTTGATCTGTATATTCCTTCACTACCCAAAATTACAATTTATTATAACATTCAGATAAGTATTGTACAGCTTACAATTACATCCTATCTATTAGGATATTCCGCTGGACAAATACTTTTAGGTACATTGTCAGATTATTATGGACGGAAAAGAATTCTACTGTTTTCTTGCATTTGTTGTGCACTTGTAAGTTTTGTTTCAGGTTTTTCACCTAATATATATTACTTGATAGTATTTCGACTGTTTCAAGGAATTGCTATTGCAGGGCTAGGTTCTGTAATTCGTGCAATAGCAACAGATTGTTTTGCAGGTATAGCATTAAATAATATTATGAGTAATATTGCTCTTAGTTGGGGATTGGGACCGATTATTGGGCCTTTTTTAGGAGCTTATTTACAGTATTATTTTAACTGGAAAGCTAATTTCATATTTCTAGGTTTATATGGTACATTTCTTTCTATTTATATTGCAGTTATGATTCCTGAAACAAATAAAAATATAACAACAATAAATTACGGGGCTCTAAAAGAATTGTGTATAAACATTAAAAATATTCTGATTCACCCTATCTTTCTCTGTTACACAGTTCTTTTATCTTTAATTTATGGCGGTGTATTAATTCTTTTTAATATAACAGGACCATTTTTAATACAGAATGTACTGAAATATTCGGTCATTAATTATGGATATATGGCTCTCTTTTTAGGTTCTGGTTACTTTTTTGGCTGTTATATTAATAAATTAACTATTAGTTATGTAAAACCTCACAAAGTTTCAATAATTGCAATTTTATGTGGGATTATAGTTAGTATTACAATGATATGCCTTGGAGAGTTTTTAGTAATAAATTTATATATTATTCTGATCCCAATATTCATTTTACTTTTTCTCTCAGGTTTAATCTTCCCCAATATGATGTCAAGTTGTTTAGAATTGTTTTCACATTGTGGAGGAACAGTAAGCGCTGTTTACGGAACTTGCCTTTTGGGCGGGACGAGTATAATAACTGTTTTTACAACAACTATAAATACAAATTCTCAACTACCTATGGCATATATGTATACTTTTATGTTTATTGCCAGTTTTATTATCTTTATTATTGCCTACAAGTTAAGGAAAAGATCATATACCACGGGATACAGCTAAGCAATTGTAAGTAGATTTACTTTGCCTCTCATAACAATGATATCATCAAATCTATTTTTTTTTCAAAATCCTTTTATCAATTATGCTAATAATTGAATCAGTAATATTTAATATGACTTTATATAA
>DASCNA010000257.1:0-37470 GCA_036011305.1 Victivallales bacterium | reverse complement strand
CTCCACTTATGATTATCCTATTAGCTGTATTTAATGATTTCCCTATTATGGCGATTGCTACTGATAAAGTGAAATATTCTCTGCGGCCTGATAGATGGAATATGAGAAGAGTAATAGGGATAGCATCTGTAGTCGGATTCCTTGATGTTATTTTTACACTGGCTTTATTTGCTTTTGGCTACAATGTACTGTTGAACGATCCTGGTATCAGTCAAGTTGGAAACAAGGTAATATATCATATTGTAGAAGGTGGAAAAATACTGTTTCCTGCAATAAATAATTATCAATTTGCTCCTCAGTGGATAAAGAGCTTTTTCCCTCCAATAACATTTCAACAACTGCAAACTCTGGCATTTCTACAGCTCTTAATTGCAGGTAATTTAACCATATTTATCTGTCGTACTGTTAAAGGGTTCTGGACGATAGGTCCAAGCAAAGCTCTTTTCTGGGCATCTTTTGTATCAAAAGTGATTATATCAGTAGCATGCTGGAACTTATTTTTTGGCGGAAGCTGGGGGCTGATTCCAGGTATTTCTTGGAAATATATAGTCCTGGTATGGTGTTATGCATTTATTGAAAGACTTCTCATCTCTGACTGGATAAAAGTTCAGGCATATAAGTTGTTTGATTTCAGAGGGATTAGATTTAGGCTTCTGGGAAGAGTGCATAGATAGTTGAAAGGAAATGAAGATAATGAGCAAAAGAATAGAGATTAAGAAATTATTTTATATCTTTTTAATTGTTATTGCAGTGCTTGCCATATTAGCCTGCTTTAAAACCTGGAATGATGTAAAAATTAAAAAAGAGAACCTGATTATTTTCAATGCCGGAAGTTTGAGTATACCTCTGACGCAGATGAAAAAAGCTTATGAAAAAGTTCATCCTAATGTCAATATTATGATGGAAGGATCAGGCAGTAGGACTGCTGCTAGAAAAATAGCAGATTTGCATGAAAAAGCAGATATTATGATGTCTGCTGATTATGCAGTCATTAATAATCTGCTAATCCCCAAATATGCATTGTGGGATATTAAATTTACTAATAATCAAATGGCTATAGTCTATACGAAAAATTCCAAATATGCCGGTGAAATCAACAGTAAAAATTGGTATAAAATACTGCAGCGTAAAGGTGTTAAAACCGGGCATTCAAATGCAAATGATGATCCGTGTGGTTACAGTGCCATGGTCATGTTAAAGCTTGCAGCGATATATTATAAAGATCCAGAGCTGTTTCATAATATTAATGACAGCAAAAATATGATTATCAGGCCGGAGGAGACTAATTTGCTAGGTCTCCTTCAGACCGGATCATTGGATTATGCTCTCATTTACAAATCATTAGCAAAGCAGCACCATTTGAAATATATTTCTCTTCCTGTTCAGTTAAATTTGAGCAGTGAAAAGTATTCAAAATATTACAAGCAGGTTAGTATAAGGCTTGTAGGGAAAAAACCTGGTACTTATATAAATGTACCTGGTGCTCCTATGATATATGGTTTGACCATACCAAAAAATGCACCTAATCAAATAGCTGCAATTAAATTTCTTAAATTTGTTTTAGGTTCTGAAGGACAGAAAATCATGAAGGAGAACGGACAGGGAGCCATTGTCCCTGCGTATTCAGCAACATATCAAAATATACCTACTGAATTAAAAAAATTTGCCATGGATACATGATAGATATATTAAGATCAGGTATTTACGGTTTGATTTAACCAGTAAAATTTTATTTTACATATCGAATAATAACAATGTTTAGTGTGCATTGCACACTAAACAGAATTATATATAAAATTATGACTCGTTTGAAAAGAAAATCTATATTTGAATTACTCCTGATATTGTGTGGAAGCTTAATTTTAATTTTTATCCTTGCTCCAATTTTAGGTCTAACATTCAGTTCTTCAATAAATCAGCTTATAGCTGCAGCAAAGAGTTCAACTGTAATTCAGAGTATTTGGCTTACCATTTGGGTTTCTATGGCAGGCACATTGTTTTTTTCAATATTTGCCGTTCCTTTTGCTTATTTTTTAGCAAGAAAAAATTTTGTTTTTAAAAAAATTATAAGTGGGATAATAGATGTGCCGGTAGTAATACCGCATTCTGCCGCAGGCATTGCCATATTGTGTGTAATTTCCAGAGAAACAATTATAGGTAGAACAGCTAATCATCTCGGACTGTCTTTTATTAATCATCCATTGGGGATTATGGTGGCTATGGCATTTGTCAGTTTGCCATATTTGATTAATGCCGCAAGAGATGGTTTCGAATCTATACCAAGAAAATATGAAAAAGCGGCTTATACTCTCGGCGCTTCACACTGCAGGGTTTTCTTTACGATAAGTATTCCTTTGTCATGGAGATCAATTCTCTCAGGTTTTGTAATGATGTGGGGACGTGGATTAAGTGAGTTTGGAGCTATTGTAATAATTGCATATCATCCTATGGTCACATCAGTGCTAATATATAACAGATTCATGGCTTTTGGTTTAAAATATGTTGAACCTGTAGCTGTGCTGTTTATTGTTGTGTGTATTTTTCTTTTTGTTTGTCTGCGTCTGCTTTCTGACAGTAAGAGAGCTTATAAAAGAAGAAGCAGGTATTGATTGATGCTTACTTTAAATAATATATCAAAAAAAATTGGTAATTTTCAGATATCTGATATTAACCTAAAGGTTAGTGATGGCGAATATTTTGTTATTCTTGGCAAATCAGGTGCAGGAAAAAGCGTTATATTGGAACTTATATCGGGATTAAAGTTAGCCGAATTAGGAAATATTGCTCTCAATGGTGTAGATATTACGAAAAAGCCTATACAGAAAAGAGATGTTGGGATGGTTTTTCAAAATCATGCACTCTTTCCGCATATGACAGTAAAGAAAAATATAGACTATGCTGTAAAGTATGGAAGGGGTGATTTCGGAAATGATAAATTTGGACAGTTATGTACAATATTGGGTATTAATTCATTGCTGGATCGATTTCCTGAGACTCTTTCTCCGGGAGAGGCACAGCGTGTTGCTATGGCTAGAACTCTGGTTACTAATCCTTCAGTATTACTTCTTGACGAACCGCTTTCTGCACTTGATACTCAAATTAGAGGAGAAATAAGATGCTTGTTACGTAAAATAAACAGAGGCGAGTTTAACGGTATTAGACCACTTACAATAATACATGTTACCCATGATTATGAAGAAGCTTTAGCTTTAGCTACGAGGATAGCTGTTATAGAACGAGGAAATATAACTCAAGTTGGTACACCTGATGAAATTTTCAGACATCCTAAAACTGAATTTATTGCTAATTTTGTAGGAGTGAAAAATTTTTATAGAGGAAGAATGGACCAGAGGACAGCTACATTCATAACCCATGATATAAAAAAGAATAAAATATTATTTTATACAGCAAAAACAGGGGCTGACGGGGAAGGTTGTATTATTTTGAGAAGTGAAGATATTACGATATCAAATAATTATTTTGAATCCAGTGCAAGGAATGTATTCAGAGGAAGAATTATAGATATAGAGAATGTCAGATCTGGATTGGAAGTTGTTGTAGATATAGGCAATCTTTTCATCTGTTCGCTTATAACAAAGATATCGGCTGAAAACTTAAATCTTTACTGTGGTAAACAGACATATATATCCTTCAAAGCAACTGCATGTAAATTTATTAAAAATTAGTGTGATTTAGACGATTTACTCAAAAGTTATGCTATTTAAGCTTATAGCATGTTGTGTGTTCCTAAGAAATTATCAACTGATTTTATTTATTTTTCCTTTTTAAATTATTGAAATTATATTTTAGATTTTGCATCTGATTTGGTGTTTTTTTTACCTCTAAATATATTCAATAAATAACAAAATGACAACAATGTTCTTGCATGGTAACTATTAGTTCTCTTTTTTGTTGATGAAATAATGCTTATTATATTTCCTAAAATTAAAAGAATGTCAATGTATTTAAATCAGAAAAGAATCTGAAGAAAACAATCATAATAAATAAAATAGAAATCATATGATGAAATTGATTAGGTTGCCTAAAAACAACAACAAAATAATTTAATAAAATAAATATTTAATAGGTGAGTAACACTATGAAAAAGAATGATACTATTTTTAATACAGTTGCAAACATTGCTCTAGGTAAAATTACCGAAGGAATCCTTGAAATTGTACAAGGGGAAAAATTACTTGAGAAACTCGATAATCAAAATCTTCCGCTGCAAGAAGTTAGTGAATTGTGGCAACTGCCGCTAATGACAACTCGAACAATTGCTCAATGTCTTTCCGGTATCGGTATTCTTAGATATAAAGATGAGAAGCTATCACTCTCTGAAGAAGCTGATTACTTTTTGGAATATTTTAATCTGATACATAATGCTGTTATAGGTAGTCCTTATATAGAATCTTCAGACCTAGTCAAAAAAAGAATTCTTGATCCACAACCTCTAAACTGGTATGTTATGAGAAACCAGGGAAAGAAGCCTGAAGAAACTGACCTGGGACCTGATTTTTTTACAAGTCTGCATAAGCAGCGAATTCACTGGGGTACTGAGTTGGCAGCTCAGTACGATTTTTCCAAGCATAATACTCTTATGGATATTGGCGGAGCGTCTGGTGGGTGGTGCCTTGGAGTTCAAAAGCGCAATCCTCATTTGAACTGTATTATTTTTGATATGGCACCGGTTTGCAAGATTGCCGAACAATTTATCGAAAAAGCTGGAGTAAAAGAACATATTAAAACTGTGGGAGGTAACTTTTTTGTAGATGATCTACCCAATACAGCAGATGTAATTATGCTGGCTAACGTACTTCACGATTGGAATATAGACGACTGTCATAAAATCCTAAGGAAAGTATTTAATGCCCTGAAACCTGGTGGTTCTATCCTGGTAAAAGAGTTCTATGCCGAAAATGATTGGTCTGGATCAGTATGGGCTGGTTACCATTCACTAACTGTATTGGGGCAGGGAGAGGAGACCGGATGGCAACCTTCTTATGAAGAAATGGGGGTAATTATGAAAACAGAGGGATTCAGTCAAATTGAGGATAGAAAAGATCTTGTAATCGGGAAAAAGTTGTAGATTATACATTTTGTAATAGTTGGAATTTGATCCGACAGTTATCCTATTATTGTAATATTAATTGTTAGACAACTGATAACTCAACGATATTCTCATCAGGAACAATTTTATTTACCTATTTGTAAATTTTTCTGCATGTGATGGATAATGTTTCAAATTTTTAAACTGGAAAATAGTGTTCCAGATAGGTTGAATAGATACAGCAATCTTCCTGCATAATTGGGAAGATACGACAACTGTACATAATTATCCTTAAGCCTGTTTTATTTTCGCTTTTATTGCATCTGTATTTAATCCTAAAAAATAATGCATATTGAAATAATTATTGGGATTTATTTACTAATAGATATTTTGATAAATGTATTTTAAGGGGGAATGATAAAAAGTTGGTTTTAACTGCTTTTCAATAAATGATAAATAATATAATGGAGAATGATGCAATATGTTTGGTATTGAAAATTATTCCGAATTTTTGGCTATTGGTATTTTACTAAATCTAATGCCTGGAATAGACACTATTTATATTATGGAAAGAAGTATATCTCAAGGTAAAATTGCTGGATATTTTTCTGTCTTCGGTATTGTTACCGGGGTTTTTCTGCAAATATTGCTGACTGCATTCGGATTATCCATAATATTAAAAACGCATGTAACTCTATTCAATATTATAAAAATAGCCGGTGCTGTTTATTTAGTCTATTTAGGTATAGAATATATAGTAAAGAAAGAGGATATCCTTGATAAGGGATTACCTAAGTTAGAAAAAAGTAAATTATTGAAAATATATTTTAAGAGTATCTTAGTTAATCTGATGAATCCTAAAACAGTATTATTTATTTTAGCTTTTCTACCACAATATGTTAATTCACAAAACTCAGATAATCCGGTTCCATATTTAGTTTTAGGTTTATCCTGGGTTGCTACCGGTTCTATCTGGTGCCTTTTTCTTGCCTATTCTGCAGCACAAATGTCAAAAATATTAAAGAGAAACATGAGAGTTTCTAATTATATGGGGAGTATAGCCGGATTGATTTTTATATTACTAGGGATTGATGTTTTATTTTTTTAATCAAAAATTATTAATTCGTGATTGATATTCCTTCACCATCTCCGTTAATTTGTTACCTGATTTGAAAGAATCATTTAAAAAATCTATGTTGTTCTTGAACTTTGAGTTAAGAATTGTCACTTCCAGGCTCAAAGGTTTTTTGTACGCTGATTCAGCTATAATTTCAGCAAGTTTTTTCCAGTTTACAGTTCCTGTGAACAGGGGGTTGTGCAGATCATTCAAACCATTATTATCATGCAAATGAACAGATATCAGTCTCTCTTTATGAAGATTTAAATTTTCCAGACCCTGATTATTTTTCAGCATATTGCCGTGACCTGAGTCATAACAGAGACCTATAAAATTAGGGCTGTAGTCATCGAATATTTTTTTTAGAATAGAAAACTCACCATTTTCTACAGCTATCTTGACATTTAAAGCGTTTGCATAAGGTTGAAGTTCATCAAGTGACTTCTTTAGTGCATTATTATATTCATAAGCATGCATGATGATAACTTCGCCTCCAAGGCTTCTTATCATTTGGATTCTATTTTTTACTAATATTACACCTGCGACCCTTTCATGCTCCAGCATTGATGCCCAGTTTTTTTCTTTTCCGGTTGAACAATGTAGATCTAAAGCATTTAGAGAATATTCTTTAAGAGAGTTTATAATATATGAGATTTCAGGCTCAGTATAGAGAAAATCGTCACACCAGTGGTGACACCAGTGTATATGAGAAAATCCAGCTTCTGATATTAGTTTTAAATATGGTTTTGGATCACCTTCACTTTTAGAAAAATCTGAAGTAACTGATAACATTATGAACTCCTCTTATCCCTGAATTTATATTGCTGTAATATAGTATTTGTAATCAATGAAGATATCAAAATGAATTTGAAGATTATTTTTTATTTTTTGGTAACTGATGGAAATATTTCATCTAAAGGCACTATCATGTATAAATTATTTTTAAAAACTGTAAAGAATTTATGTTTTATTGATAAGTTATTTGAAACCAATTTTTTATCTAAAGCAGATGTGATCCTGACCTTTTTCTATTCGTCTGTAATGTCAAATTCATGAGAAAGCAGATAACCATTTGAAATATGAAGACTGCATTTTATTATTCTTATATCTCCATTCGGTCTGATAATTCTGAATTTTCTTTTATGTGGATATTCAATTTCCTGTGTCATATATTTTAGTTCTTTTGTTCTATCTTCAGGGTGCACGCAATTGTTTATCCAGAAATTCATATCTTTTTTAAATTTAGAACTTGGATAATTATACTGTTTCGATACTGATTCACTTATAAAAATATATTTTGTTCTATCCGGGTTGATAATCCAGATACTGCTGTTTGTATTATTAATAACTCTTTTGTATAATTCGTCAGTTTCTGTTTTTATTTTTTCTTTTGTAATATCGCGGAATATGCTTAACTGAAATATTTCATTATGATATTTTCTATTGGAAGTTATAATTCTGAAATCTGAGGTTTTTCCATCTGGCATATTGCATTTGATGTCTTGAATTTTATTTAATTTCAAATCAGTATTATGATTTAGCTTTAGAATGGATTCATAGTTTTTAGGGGTAATAAATTTTTTCAGGAAAAAATCCATATTCTTATTTGTTTTATCTGAGCAAGAACAGCCTGTCAGTTTTTTTATTGTTTTATTGCGATATACTATCTGATTGTTTTGTAAACTTGAAACAACTATTCCGACATTTGAAAAATCAAGACTAGTTTTTAATATTTCAAGCATACTGTTCTGTTCAACTTCTTTAGTAATATTTTTAACTACAGAAAAATTTAGTGTTTGACCTGTATCATTATCCTGTTTGATATATCTTGCTGCTTCAATCCACACAAAACGTCCATTTTTATGAATTATTCTATATCTGGCTTTACCTTCTGAATTCAGCCTTTCTTCCAAAGATGGCAGATGAACTGCATCATCAGGATGTATGATTGAGTACCATAAATTTATGTCTTCATAGAATGCTTCACGTTTGTAGCCTGTTATATTTTCAAAAGTTTTACTGATGTATTTGTTCTCTTTATTATTTTTTATAATACTAAAAAAATAATCATCCGCTACATCTATAGCTTTTTTTAACTGCTCAAGATTATTTATTAAGTTTGATACATCAGTAATGTCTTGGATAGTGCAAATTAATTCAATTACTTCTCCAGCTTCGTTAATCATTGGATGAACTGTTAAAAGTCCTTTTTTTGTTCCATTGCTGCATGGTATTGAAATTTTTTTATTATAAAGAGGTTTTTGCTCTTTAATAACTTGTTTTTCATATTGAATAATATCATACACATCATTCATTCCGAAGATATCACTGGCTCTATAGCCAATTATATTTTCAGCACATGATTTATTAGACATGAAGATGAATTCCTGATTAACATATCTAAATTTAAGAGTAGAATCAACGATATAAAGAATGGACGAATTATGATTTAATATTTCTTCAAAATGACGAACTTTTTTTAATAAAGCAGTATTTTGCTGCTGATATTCCAAACATGCACGTTTGAGGTTTTTCAATGAATTTATATTTACTATTGGAACATCACCAAACTCTTCAATTATCTTATCCAGTTCATATAGATATTTTATGATTGCAGGTTCTGAATGTCCCTTTTCTTTTAGTATATTTTTATTTTGTATCGGAAATTCTTTCAAATTTGAAATTTCACCAACAGATACCTCAAGGAGCTGTGCAAGAATCCTTATATTATTGGAAGAAGGTTTCGCAGAGCCGGTCTCCCATCTATACAATGTATATTTAGCTATATCCATCAATTCCGCTAATTCAATCAATTTTATTTTATTACTTTTTCTGATCTCTTTAGCTTTGTTAAAGTAAAACACTAGATCTTTAGTAAGCATTGTATCTGTTTTCTATTCTCTTTCAGTTACAGCATGTTTCATAATAATAATTGCATAAATTTATTGTTTTGCAGACTGTTTTATGTACAAATATAATATTTTTTTAAATGGTATTAAAAATATCATCATTAAGCATCAAAGATTTATGATGTTTGCCAAAATGTCCTTCAATTGTTTTAATGGTTTCTTTAAGTTTATAATTGTCTTCATAAAGTCTTACGTTTTCTTCTTTTAATCTGTCGATATATCTAGTTTTTTTACTGCTGTACATGATGTTTCCTTATTATATAAATGATTAATAAATTTTTGAGTTTTGAATTTTCTGTTAATAGCTGGAACAATTTGGATATTTAATAGTAAAAATGCTCTAAATATTATTATTAATATACCTAAATTTCGTTTACTTCATTATAAAAGTGTAAACAGTTCCTTTAATCCAGTTATGCTTACTACCTTACAATGATTTGTATATTTTGTAATATAAAAAAGTCATATTTTGTTTAAGAAATAAGGTAAAAATTTTACCTTCACGTGTAATAATGGTAAAATTTTTACCTATAATTATGAATTACGGTTTGTTTGTATTATTTGGAATTAAGTTACATTTCAGGTAATAATAAGTTATTATAATTATCAACGAGAATTCATTTTTTTTAAAGTTTATTATTAATTTTTAGTTTATATTATTCGGTTTTGGTAAGTTTTATAGGTGCTGTCCAAAATCAACTTATGCTACAGCTATCTTTGTCAAATTAATTAATATTGTTTTTAGATGCTGTTTTTAGTATTGGTTGTTTTTTTAGGTGTAGTTATCTTTTTGTACGGATATCTAAAGCTTATTCACGTCTGCCATTTACGAAATCAGACAATTTGTATTAACAACTGAACAACGTACATTTGTTTAGATAATTTTGAAGTAGTTTTTTTAGGATTATTTTTTTAATTATGTCCTGTCATTGTGATACGGTGTTTGCCTTTGAAGAAGTTTTTGTTTCTACTGATATTTTCAATGACTCTTAAACTGTTACTTTCAAGAAAACTCAGGAATTCATCTCTATAGATAATTTCCCCAAAATCGATTGTAGTTAGGTATTTAAGTTTCGGCTTAATAAAGTTTAAAAATTTATTATTCTTTTCAAATTCTACTTGTGAAAAAATAATTCGGCCATCTGGCTTCATCCAGTTTTTTACTGATTCAATAATATCCTGTTGTTTATCTTTAAGCAGCATTAAGCTCATACTGAAAACAATGCAGTCAAAGCTTTGTTTTTCAGGAGGTAAAAAGTTCTCAATACTATTTGCAACAAGTTTAAAATTATCTTGTAGACCATAATGTTCTATTAAATTTGCACAGTGTTTTAGGTATACCCTGTTTATATCTATTCCAATTATTTTTATATTTTTTCTTTTAATAATTGCATGATAGTGTTTGATCATTAGTCCATTGCCAATACCGACATCAAGGATTAGTGCACCTTTGGAGGCATGCTCCAGAACAACTTTATATCCGTCAATTGTAACTTGTTTCACAATGTGGTTGTATATGAGGTTTTTCATTTAAGAAACCATTTCATATTTTTAAATGGAGTTATTATTTTAATCATGAATATTTCTTTAAATATTATTAAATATCAAATTTTAACTTTTAGTAGTGTCTTTATTATGATAAACAAGTTTTTGTGTAATTACTTTAAAAAACACCCTAACTCAATCATTTTTTTAATTTTTACTAGATGATAAAGGTTTATTAATCTTGAATAACCTACCAGTTGTTCTTAATTACAGATTGACAGGGAAATAACATTTCCAAAATTTTTACATCACTATCTGCTTCAAGATTCAACGGATTTCACCACAATGTCAGTTTACTAATAATCTGGTTCAGGGCAGATATCAAATACTTATTCGTATAAATAACCAGAAACTACAAATATCACATTGGAGAGATATGTTTTTCAGAGGCAGAAGCTTGGTGAGAATAGTTACTATTAAATTTAGTTAATCTTATATAGTCGTCTGATTCAGAATTTCCTTCAAATGGGAATTATGAAAGGTAGCCATCAAAATCTTCAGCGAATTCATATTTATCAGAATTTTCGATAGACAGCAGATATCGGTTTGTGTTTGTTAATTTTATATTGCCTCTTCTGCTATAATTGCTTATAAATGAAATTTATTAAACTAATTTGTCTTATTTGAGTATTCTGAAAGTCTGCCTGATATTGATTCTATATCAATTTTAAATACACTGGTTATATTTAAAACTTTATCAGGGTATTTATACTCTTTGTCCGAGTATTGATTAACTATGATATCCAAAGCTTTCTTTTTTTCATCTATGTCTTCAATTAGAGTAGCAGTTCCTGTTCCAACTACAGAATTGAAATTCATATTCCAACTACATGCTTTAGCATGGCTGATGACTCTTAAATCATTATCAAATTCAAAACATACTTTACTGTTTTTCTTTAAAATCTTTAACTTTTTTCCTCTATTCATTGAATGGAAATAGATAATATTATCTTTATACCCAAAACAAAGAGGTATTAAATAAGGAATATTATTATCACACATCGCCAATCTAAAAGCTATTGATTTTTTTATAATTCTTTCTATTTCTATAATATTACTTAGTTTCTTTTTCATAATTATCATTCCTTATATATTAGACAGAAATACTCTAATTGAACTCAAAAAGTTAAATTACTTTAATCATTTTTTAATATAGGAGGAAGTTTATGCGGTTCACCTGTATGATATGCACCAGGTTTTCTAAACGGAGGTATACTTTCAGTTTCTCTTTTATTGTAGGTACCTATTTTTCTTCTTCCTTCTGCTATATGGCTTAGTCTGGAACCATAAACTAATTCAAAACCTCCCTTTTCTGTAATTAGTTTTGTAAGGTATTCTTTATGTGGACATTCAGGGCCGTGATAAGATTCAAATGCTACACAGGAAGCTAAATGTACAACTATTTCAGTTTTTGGAAACTTTTCAGTTTTCTTAATTTGTGAAACAAGGTTGATTAATTTATTTAAAGTATTTCGGCCTGGGCAACCACCGCATGACATTGTCAGTAATCTAACTTTATCATAATCAGCGTAAGATGAAAAACAATCTTTTTTTGCATTAAACGCATGTTCACAGAAAAAGCCTGAGCAATGTTTAGTAACTTGTTCACACTGTACAACAACAACAAATTTATTTTTGCTCATGATAACTTCCTTATTTTATATTTTAAAAGATAAATCAGATAATTCCTGCTTCTTTCATTTTTTCTCTAGCTACAATTGTTGACGGGCTACTATCATTTCTTACAACAGAAACATTGATATGTTCTCCAGTTGTCTTATCTATTTCTCCAACTTCAATATTATTAAAACCAGCACAAAGTATTATACTATCTATATTCTCTTCTCTGATGTATTCCAGACAAACCTTTAAAGCTTCTTCGATATTTGGAACGCAAACTGAGTATATATTACAGTTTTTTATTTTAATAACATTTTTATCTTTATTTTTATCAGTTCCATTAATTTTGTACAGTGTTAAATTTTTACAAGTCATGATTACCACCTCTTATTTAATTAAAAACAATACTTTTCCATCTTATACGATCCATTTTTATTTATTGATAATTAATATATATCATATATAATAATTGATAAAATGAATTTATATCATTGTTTATAGTCGTAAAACAACTTATATGAAAAGGTATGATATATTGAAAGTAAAACTATCTTCAATTAATGTTAATTTGCTGGTAATACTTGATGTTCTTCTCATGGAAAAAAATACTACAAGAGCAGCTAAGAAATTATCGTTGACACAATCAACTGTAAGTAAACATCTTAAGCAGTTAAGAGAACTATTCCAGGATGAACTTTTAGTTCGAGTATGTTTTAACAGTAACATGACTTTAACTCCAAGGGCCGAAGAGTTAATTATTCCCGTAAGAGAAATTATTAACAGAATAGAAAATGTTTTTGAAAATGAGCAATTTGATCCTTCAACGGGAGTAAAACATTTTAGAATTGGTATGCTTGAATCAGCAGTAGCCATTGTTTTCCCAAAACTCATAGCAGAATTTCGTAAAACAGCACCTAATTGTACTGTATCTGCAGTATCGATAGAATTCATAGCATCTCCAGATGAATTTAACTCTCTCAAATTAGATGCTGCTCTATTACTTCATGACAATATTCCTAAGAGTTTTATTTCAGAGATTTTGGGATCGCTTAATTCAGTTTGCCTTGCTGATAAAAATCATCCTATTTTAAAGAATTCTAAGCTAACAAAAAAAATGTTTCTTAACAGTCCGCATATATTAGCTGCTTCAGGTAAAGAGATTGACTTTGAAATGAATTTGGAAAATTTTTATAAAGATAATAAAATTATGTATTTTAAAGTTCCATATTTACTTGCTGCTTTAAGTATGCTTCGTGATACTGACTTGTTATGTATTGTCCATGATGCAATTAACTTAGATTTTCAGAAAAACTTTGATTTTATTGTGAAAAAACTTCCTATTGAACTTCCTGAAATCGACTATAGATTAATCTGGAGTCCTGATAAACAAAACGACTCTGCAAATATTTGGCTTAGGAAGACTGTTAAAAAAGTTGTCAGCAATAAAAAGGATAAGATAAGTTATCTATAACTTTAGATTCATTGAGATTTCTAATAGTATTTATAAAATGTGATATAATTAATTAGAAGCTTATTTGCACCCAGTTTTTAATGTATTATATATTGTGATACAAATTGATAACAATATTTAATTATGGTTAAGCAACATAGATATACAGACAGAGAAAAGGATATTTTATTCATTTTATGTGTCTCTTATTTTCTTGTCTATCTGTTTTTTTTAGCAAATGACATATGTATTGCATTTAAGCTTATTAGCAGCATGGAAGTATTCAGAGAGTCTTTTTTCTTTAATTTTTTTAAGATTGTTAGATGGATTGAGCTACTTGGTATACTGGCAATTGGAGTAAAAGGCACTTATGTGAGTTATAGAATGAATTTACCGAGCAAAACTCCATTTTATGTTATTCCTTTAGCTTTAATTTTTATTGTTCTTTATAGCCCTTTTTATAATTTCCTTTTTAGTCTAGGTGTATGGATGATAATAGATCTTGTTGTTACGCTGATAGTTTTGAGTGGCTTAATAAGAGCCAGAATTAAATAGTAAAGTTTTTTGCCTACTTATTTTCGCTTATATCTCATTATCCAATGACATGGATATTTATCCGTAAAAATATATAGATTTTGTTTTAGAAATCCTATGATGCATTCTCAAAATAATCTACATAAACTACTGCTTGATCAATGGAAAGATGATCAAGGCAGTAATGAATAATTTTTCAGTTATTACAATTATTTGATCTCCCTAATACAATCATTTTTTAAAACCACAACCCTAACAGAAGACTGTGTTAATCTATGAAAAGACAGTTTTGGATGTTCGCTCATAGTGGAGTTTGTTCAAATTTTGCCTGTTTAGGAATTGACCGGTATTTTTTCTCCCCAATGATTCCTGTTCTTATAAAACATAAATGGTTATGGCGATTGAACTGGGCTTGAGAGGTAATTCGCAGAGTTATATGACGGGTATGGAGATGCTGGATTATATGCGATAAATAAACAGCAGAGGACCTGAACCACTTCAAATGTGATTGAACCCAATGCCTTGAAACTTTACTGCATGATTGCACACAAAATATTGCATGATAAAATATAGATTGCTGCACTATTGCACGTAAAAAATTGCAGTTTAAGTTTTTAGCATTTAGATTAAGATTTTATAAACACTCAATAAAGAAATAAGGGGATAAATGAAAGTATTATATACTTTACCTACGGTGGTATTTGGTTGTATATTATTGGCAGGATGCATGAGTTTTAATAATGGAGATGTTCCAGTTGTTAATAATCAGTCAGTACTTATTAAAGACCAACCGACCATTGAATATAGAGTTGGCAAATTTGATCAGAAATTTAATACTGAAAGCCATCACAGAGGTGTAAAAGCTAACAGAGCTCAAAATAGAATATTAACTGATTCTCTTCTTGCACATTGGCAATATGAAGGTTTAATCCAAGATTATAACTATGCAGGGAATTTAGATAAAAAGCCTGATTATATTATAACAATGTCAGGCTATAGAGATGAAGAAGGCAGTATTATGAGAAGTGTAATATGTGATTTAACATTTTGGATGATGCCTACATCAATAACAGTTATAGATAATTTAAATATTGAACTTCAAAATACTCATACAGATAAAGTGTATCATACTGCTGTTAAATTTTCTGAGACCACCTGGATGGATATAGTATTGCTGCCTGCACTGCCTATATTTTGGATTGGAAATAACAATGCTCAAAATGAAGCATCAGATTACATTTACTCTCAGTTTAAAAAACAAGGCGCTTTCCAGACTTAGAAAAAGATATTACCAGATAAAAATAAAACCTAGTGGCTTAACGGCTAGCCCATCTTCATACAAGGACTTATTACAAAGACGCCACCACTAGGAAAAGTGAAAGGGATCATAAGCAAAACTGTATACGATGAAAACTCCTATCACTGCAGCAGACTTGCTAAATGATCGTGTTTTACCATTTTTTGAACAGCATAATATGGGCTTATTGAGAATACTTACAGACCGTGGAACAGAGTTCTGCGGCAAAGCTGACAGTCACGATTATCAACTATATATTGCTGTTAACAATATTGATCATACAAGAACAAAAGTTAAATCTCCACAGACTAATGGCATATGTGAACGCTTCCATAGAACCATTCTACAGGAGTTTTACCAGATTACTTTTCGTAAAAAAATATATAAAACACTGAATGAATTACAAAATGATTTGGATAAATGGATTAATGAGTATAATAGTGAAAGAACGCATCAAGGTAAAATGTGCTGTGGAAGAACTCCAATGCAAACACTTCTTGATGCAAGAACACTATGGATTGAAAAAGTAGATCAACTTAATCAGGACGAGAAAGGAGGACAGTTACAAGCAGCCTGACAATCGGTAACGTCATTAGGGGTAACTGTCAGATCAAGTCCTAACGAATACAACTCAAACAGTTTTCCAACTTAACAGAAACTGTTTCTTTTTCTTTAATCTCTTAACAAGCTGTTTTATTAAAGTGTTATCTGTATCAGTACTTAATGACCAAAGAAGTGCACTACCCCTTGTATAAAATAGTTTTGTGGGACAAGTGAGTTAATTTTTTCAGAAGCTTCATCTTTTTGGATTGATCTTGGTGTTTTGTTCCACCTGACATATAATTACTTTTGTGTAAGAGCTGGCCCCTTATCAACTGGTTTTTCTATCTCTACAGGAGCAACAACAGGGGCAAGGTAAAAATCTCGTAATACTTGAATTGCTTCTTTAAATTCTGAATAATCTAAAAAACCATGTAATTGATATAGCTGATCAGGCGTAATCTGAAACAGTTAAAATGTTCCCTGAAATTCCAATGATTAGGGAGAATAATGATTATAATTGCTATTAGTCTAAGATTTAGTAGATTTTCTTTTATATACTTAGTAATTTGGAAGATTTGTTCTTCATTAAATTTTTCCTTTCCTGGATTAACCAAATTGTCAATATACACTTGATTTACCACCCAAATATCATGTCAATCTTTAACATTGGGAATTATTTAGTTCAGAGATCAAAAGAAGATTTTCAGAAGAACAAGTATAATATACTGATACCAATACAAAAACATTTACCAGATATTCTAAATTGACTTAACTTTAATCGGTTAACTCTTTTTTGTAGAGAAGGAATTAATTATTTTTGTCTTTTTTCATGCTATAACTGACATGTTGAGTATCCATGAGCTTTTTAAAGTCTGTGTTATTAAAGAATTTTATTGTAAATCTTTTATTTTTTTTATCGTTGATTAAATGTACAATCTTTCGGCCAAGGCTATTATCAATTCTAGCGAATGAACCGTGTGCATCTGTTATATCTGTCCAATACGGCAAACCACAATTCTTTAAATAAGCCAGAATTAAGGCAACGGCTTTTTTTCTACACTTTTGACGATGTTCTTTTTTAGTCCTGTTTTTTTCTTTTTGTTCATTTTTCATAATAAGCCTCTCCTTGTTATCATACATCGGCACCAGTTTGACACGCAATTATTTACTCCAATTCTTAGTCTTAGTGCCACCATCATATCTGACAGCCAATTTATTTATTAATTGTTGTTCAATCACCCCTATTTATATAGCTTATAATAACCTGCAACTGGAATATATGATCCAGATATTTTAGACTTTTTAGATGCTAATAACAGTCTAGAAAGCACAATAAAATATATAATTTATATTAAATGTAATTAAATCTTTGTAAAGTAATAATTAATTCTGATGCTAAATTACCTAGTTGTATAATATGCAGTTATAATAGTTATATGCTGGTGATTTTCTATGAACTAATACAATTAATGCAAAGGTAGCCTGAAAATTAATTCGTTTGGTATATTGTTTTCAGGTTATTGAGAATTACCTTCAAAAGTCCCTAAATTTTTAAGCACTTTATAGCTAACAAATCTACATTTTTTGCCTTTAAATATTATATTTTTCCGTCTAATTAATATAAGCTTTATTTTTTTACTTTTTGTTATCATTCGTGTTTTATAATTCTTTATAGATTCATCTTCTAATATTCTTTCTACTTCCTCTTTATCTTCAGGAAGAACAAAATGCTGTAATACAAATTTGTATGCATTCTGTGTAATCACTTCCTTGCTAGTATAGCCCGATATTCTTTCATATTTTTTATTGACATATA
Organism: Victivallales bacterium; assembly: GCA_036011305.1. GTDB lineage: Bacteria > Verrucomicrobiota > Lentisphaeria > Victivallales > GWF2-38-69 > DASCNA01. The sequence continues at coordinate 19,589 of DASCNA010000257.1, read as the reverse complement.
AAATTTCTTTTGTATCATAATTCATTATGCTGATGGCTAAATTTATAAAATCAGTATACATGATTAAAAGTTCTTCGAGTTCTTCTTTTGCCATCTGATCTGTAATATCTTTGATTATTCCATAATCATAATAAATATGTGATTCAGGCATATAGTATCTATATCGCCTATTTTCTACCCATTTATAGATACCGGATTTATGTTGAATTCTATATCTTTGAACACAACATTTAAATTCAGTATCAAAATCTGGTATTTCAGCTTCTTTTTTATCATCTGGGTGTATTAAATTTAGCCACAAATTTTTGTCATTTAAAAATTCTATTTTATTGTAGCCAGTAATACTCTCAATTCCTTTACTCCCATATATAAATCTAGTTGGATTAAAGGTTCTGATATAAATATACTCATCCATTATATTTAATAAGCTGTCAAGTTTTTCAAATCTATCTAGAAGCTTTTTTAAATATGTTATGTCATTAATAGAGCATAAGATTTTTTCAACATTACTATGTTTATCTATGTAAGGAATTATATTTAAAAGTCCAATACTTTTACCATTTGTTCCTGGTATGCGTATTTCTTTATTATAAATATCAGTATTTGATTTAAAAACTTCCTGTTCGTATTTATTTATTTCTTTGGCTTCATTAAAACCAAATATTTTTGATGTTGTTGAACCAATTATATTTTCCTTTGAACAAAGACCTGTATGCGCTATAAATCTATCATTGACATATTTGTAATGAAATAAACTGTCTTTTGAATATATAATGACGGGAGCTAAATTTAGAATATTTTCATAATCTGTTAATTTAGCATTGAGAGTTTTTATTTGGCGTCTATAAATATTAACTCTTTTCTCCAAACGAATAATAGCCTCAATATTTATATCTGGTATAACTCCATAGTTTTCTTTGAGATGTCTTAGCTCTTCTAAGTCTTTTTCTATCAATAAATCATCGTATACTTTTTTATTATATCCTGTTTTTGTCGTTTTTTGCCCTGGTAAATCGTCATTTAAGTTTGATATTTCAGAAGGGTTTATACCCAAGATTAATGCTATAAATCTTACATCACTTGCAGAAGGATTTCTTTCTCCTTTTTCCCATTTAAGAATGGCATTATAAGATCTGTCTATTGCTTTAGCCAATTTTGAAATAGGTATATTTTTTGATTTCCTTATTTCCCTAAAAATATCTCCATAAAACTTCATAAATTTCCTTCTTTTATTTAGTTGCTGATATCAATTTTTATTAACTTGGCTATTGCGGACATCTGATTTATAAAACTATCTAGAAAAATATCACAAGCTAATTGATACAATGTTCATTATAGCTTAAATAACGAACATTGTATGTAATTAAGATTTATAAAATAGAGGAAAAATAATCGAATAAGCCCTGGTTGTATTTATATTTTTATTTGATCAACGTTTTAAATATTAATGAGTTCTAAAAAGAATATAAAACTCTTTAATAGAATGTTTTTTCTTGAATTAGGTAAGAAAAAATAGAATTTTTTATTATCAGTGATGGGGTGGAAGATAAAAATGAGTGATATTACGTTTGACTACGATAAATTTAATAAGCTTTGTGATACTAGGCAATTAAGTTATAGCTTACTTTCTGAATTAACCAATTTATCTCATCGCACAATTCGTGCATGGGCTAGGGGAGAGAGACAGCCTAGTGAAAAAAATATAATCATACTTGCAAACTTTTTTAAGGTGCCTGTAAAATATTTTTCTAATCTAGATAATTTGAAAACTGTTTGCAGTAACGAACTTTTTACTTTTGCTAATATTGAACAGACACTATATAAAAAGCAAGAAACAATAAATAACCCAATTGACGGAATTATAGATGAGCTGGAATTATTAAAATTATCTTCTCAAGAGGCATATATTATTCTAAAGGCTTTACTTGACAATCTAAAAAATATAATTTATCTCAAAAATATTCATAATAGATATGTGGTAGTTTCTAAATCATTTAGAGAGGTATTTTCAATTGCAGAAAAGGTATGTGTTTATGATAAATACGATGGATATTTTTTTAATGAAAAGTTTGCCGATAGGAATGAAAAAGAAGATATATCCATAATGAACAGTGGTTGTCCTATAATAAATAGATATGAGTATATGCCCATGAGTGATAAAATAAAGACCTATATTACCAAACAACCCATAATTCAAAAAAACAAAATAGTAGGTTTAATAGGAATTTGGGAATATCCACAAGGTTATGCTTCATAAAATGTTTTTTAAAATGAATTAAATATTGAAATTAACTTTAATGTAAACATTTAATATGCAGGAAGGAACTTACTGATGAAGACAAAAAACTATGAAGTATATGGGAAAAAATTACATAACTTAAGAATTCAAAAAAGAATTTCCGTGGAGGAATTGGCAAAATCTATCGGATTGTCACGAAGGACAATATGGAGTTGGGAAAACAACAGAACCAAACCGAGTATATCCAATATCTGTTTGCTTTCAAATGTTTTAGAGACTAGTTCTGATAATTTTTGTAATTTAGAAAAGAATGATTATAAAAAATCAAAATTGCTAATCGCTTTCAAAGACAAAGAAAACCAAACAGCGTCTGAGGATGGTGTATCTAACAATAACATTGACTACTTGGTAAGAAAAATTAGAGAGTATAGTAATATTAAGGAAAGTTGTCTATTCATAATAAAAGCTATTTTGAATTCGTCAAAGGATTTAATATATATAAAAAATGCCAACAATAAATATATCCATGCAAATAATAACTTCGTAGCTAATGCTTCATTACCTTTCGATATTGATATAAATAAAAAAAATGATTCTTACTTTTTCTCTTCTAAAGAGGCTATTTTAAATTCACAGGAAGATATAAAGATAATACATGGAGAAAAAACTAAAATAACTCGAGAAGATGTTATACCGGGTTCCAGAAAAAAAAAGAAGGGCATTGTAACTAAAGCGCCTCTCTTGGGAGATAGAAATAAACTGTATGGAGTAATAGGTATATTCCATATAATAAGTAACTGTATGTAGAAAATTTAATTATAGCTTTGTTTTTATTAATATTTAAACAGTTTATCATAGTGAATTGATGATACTATTAAGTTAGCTTAAAATGGAATTTTCTACTGTAATATTCACTTATATTTTATCATTCATTAGATTATGTTTACTTAATCATTATAGCTGCAGCAAATAAGTATTGTAAATAAAAATATCACTTGAATGTGATTATTATGAGCAAATATCGTAAAAAACATATTGATAAGCAAATAAGGATGTTTAATAAGATAGAAATATAAACTCTGAGATTTCAGATGAGTTTATTTGAGTATTAAATAAGAGTGATATAAAAAATTTTAAAAATGGCTAACAAATCAAAATCATTAAAATCTAAAGTTCTTCTTAATAAAGAGTATGCTTCTATTGAAACTATAAATGACAAAGATGATGCAAAAATTGAGTTGTCAAGCAAAAAAGATGAAGCTTTTATTAAAGGAAGTTCAACTAAAGATATAACTTTGAGTGCTAAGAATAATATAACTATAGATGCTGAGAAAGAATTTATTCTTGAAACAGGTCAAAGTTCTACTTTTATAAAAGAAAAAGACAGAGTTACTTCAATAAAAAAAGGCAATGACAAAAAAACAATAAATGAAGGTGATAAAACTTTAACTATAGAAAAAGGAAATGAAAATATTACTTTAAATTCTGGCAATAGAACTATTAATGCTAAAACAGGAGAGCATTCTATTACCGCTGACAAACATAATATTAAAGCTAATCAAACTATAGTATTGGAAGCAACCACAGGCATTACTTTAAAAGTTGGAGGTTCAAAAATTGCAATTACAAATAGCGGGATAGAACTATCTGCACCTAGTTTAAAAATCAGTGGAGAAGGAATGGTTGATATCAGAGGGCCAATGCTGAATGTTAAAGCTGATGGGATATTAATTTTGAAAGGCGGTTTAGTTAAAATTAATTAAATTGTTTTTAATTATAAAGATGTATAAAACGATAAAAGAAAAATGAATGATTATAGTGCAAGTGAAGCAAAACTGGATTCTAAAAACAGTTCATCTATTAATGATATAAAAAACTGTTCAGATGTTGGTTTAATTATAAAATATTTAGATGAAAACACGAAAAATAAAATAATTGAAGATGAAAAATATCCACTAGTTTTAAAAGTAAATTCTTCAGAAGATAAGCTCAAAAAATTATTATTAAAATTAGAAATAGTTGAAGAGAAAATAAGTAATGAGGAAATTTATAAAGGCGAAAAATTAGATACTTTACAGCAATTGAATTTAGATATTGCCACCAAAAAAGGATTATTAGAATCTTACATGCAGGTTTTTGAGAATATCAAAAAGAATATTCTGCCTGTATATAAAGAAAACTATGAAAATAAATCAGTTACTGCTGCTATGGATGAATCAATCGGTGAAGTACAAAAAGAAGTATCTTTGGAAATACAAAATGCACAAAAAATGTTAAATTCTATTGAAGGAAATGATTGAATATGCCTCCCGGATCAAGAATAACAGATATGCATACTTGTCCTATGACAACAGGACCGGTTCCTCATGTAGGGGGGCCTATCGTCATGCCAAGTGCCCCAACTGTTTTAATTGGATGTTTGCCCGTAGCCGGCCTTGGAAGTATGGCTATTTGTGTAGGTCCGCCTGATACAGTAATTAAAGGTTCTCTTACTGTTTTGATAGGCAACAAACCTACAGCTCGTATGGGGGATCAAACAGGTCATGGAGGTGTGGTAATTGGCTGCTGCCCTACAGTGATGATTGGTGGTTAACAGCCTAAGGTGGAGTATTATAGTTATAATCATGAAACATATGAGAAATGTGCATAATTTAAGTAGGTTACGTCAGATTCTTAGTTTGTTACCTGCAATATATTAACAATCTCATTTTCGTATACTTATTGTGATAGTAACCTATAATTAGCTGTTCAATAAGAATAAATAAACTTAAATAAAATTAAATTAACTATTTAGGTTTAAGAAATATAATAACCATCAAGCACTTGAAATCTAAGATGATTGCAATGTGCATTAAATATTTTTGAACATGCATATCAATACGAGGTTAAACTATGAAAACATATTTAAATATAATATTTTGAGGTATATATATGAATAAAGGTTTATTTATTCTTCTTATCATTGGAATAGTTGGAGTAATATTAGCTTCATATAATCTCTCTGCTGATTCTGCAAATAATTATATTAATAGTAAAATTTTAAAAATTAATGCAAAAGCAAATCCATCCAATCACAATAACAAAATTGTGCCTAAAAATGGGAGTGGATTAAAAAGAAATAAAGATTTAGTTTATGACTATACTCAATCTTTAGCTGTTAACCAACCGTCCAGTTTTTATTATCATCATATATACGGTGTAAATATAGGTTTACCTTTTGCTTTACAATTTAATCAACATTTAATTGTAAATGGTGTAGATCTTTCATTACTATTTACTAACTCTGAAACTAAAGGTTTACAACTTTCACCAGTTAATATAAGCAAGTATTCAATAGGAGCTGAAATTGGAATTGTTAATTACGGTACAGATTTCACTGGCCTTCAAATGTCTATATTAAATTTTACTAAACAATCAAATGCTCTTCAAATTGGATTACTTAATTTTATGCCTAATGGTTTTTTACCAGTTTTTCCTCTTATAAATTTTAACTCCGAATGGTTTAGACATATTGCTAATTATTTTAGTAATATGATTTCTTCTGTATAAATAGTGAATGCATGTGCATTTGAAATAATTATTCCGATATAACATATTAGCGGGGAAGGTACATCAAAAGCTATAGCAATCTCCATTGGGACATGTGATAATTTTGTGCAGTGATTTATTAGAAAAGTGTGCTCAGTTTCTACAACCAGATGATACTTTTCTGAAAAGCTTGAAAAATCATATTGATTCCTTCTTTTTACTTGTATTAGCTTCCTTGCTAAATTTACTTCCTTATTACACCTAAAATAGCATAAAAACAGATATTTTACTTATTCGTTTTGCTTCATTTATAGTCTCAGTTTTGAAGATTTTAAGAAAAAGCATCACTTCTTTTGTTAGCTTATACAGGAATGGTAAATTTGATTTGTTTGTATGAACTTAATTACAACATTTCGTAAAAAATCACTTAAATGTGATTAATACAAGATAATAACAGAAATTAAAAAAAAGAATTTATCAGACAACTATTTTTAAATAGTACTCAAAAGATAATTAATAGCAACAGGAAATAATTAAATATTTGAGTGAGTTAATTTGTAAGTTCTAATCACAAAAATCATAATATTGAGGAGTATTGAAAATGAGTGACGGGTATTTTGTTAATCCAATTTGGGTGCGTGATAATATTACTGGTTTGCAAATAAAAACTAAAGACTGGATATCATTAAAATCTGTTATATTTGGAGCACGTTCACCTTTATTACCAACGACACATGAATGGGATAAATTATGCCCCTGCTGCGGTTCAAATATCCTAGATCCAGGAATATCACTGGATTGGGACGACGAATTAACAGCTCGTTCATTGATGACACTAGGTTTTCATAATTGGGCTATTTTTAGTGCTGATTGGAAAGGAAATTGTCCTTTAACCGGTAATGATATATTAAAAATGAAAATCTGTACAGTTTGTATAAATCAACACAAGGGTAAAGGAGTAGCTTTTCAAGCGGATAATAATGTGATCAAATATGATGTTGAACCTTTATTAATAATGAACAGTACAACAATGATTGCTGATACAGAACACTGGGCGTCAGAAAATAGAGAAAAATATAAAGATTGGGTAGAACCTGATAGTGAACTTGATAAATATCCAAAAGAAAGAGCAAAGATTGCTTATTTAGAAAGTGTAGAAAATTTAAGAAAATTTAAAATTAATAAATGTCCAAAATGCAATCGTCGTTATCCAGACATATATACTATGGATAATAATGAATGCCCGTACTGTTTTGCTTCAATCGAAGAATTCAACAAATCAAATTTATCTATATCAGCGATTAGTGAAGATTCATATACAAGAGTAAAAGATAAACAGACTTTTACTATTACAAAAGAAAATGTTTTGAAAGAAGGTAGTAGCAATTTTAAAATACAGACGAAAAATACAGAGGAAGAAAATACTAAGATAGCCACAATGGTTCGTTTAAAAGCGACAGATATATTGGTTGGTAAAAACAGCGATATGAGAAATGATAATAAAGCTATGCTTCATAGTTATATTAGTAAAGATGAAGTTGACCAAGCTAAAATTCTTCAAAAGACAATAAGAGAAAGATTAAATGGCCCTCCACTGAGTGCAGTTCAGAAGTTTGGAATTCGAAGTCTCAATAAAATGATGGATGAAAAAATGGGATACTTTCACACTATGACATGTAATAAAGTAGCATTAATACATGATCAGTTGCTTGATGAAAGGATGAGATTATTTAATACTATAATGTGTTTTGTTACAGGCCCTAATTGTGTCCAAGGTGGAAATTATTGGATTCAGGGGCCACCTAAAAGTGCTGGAAGAACTTTAGAAAAAATAGATGATCAGTTAAAAAGTTTTGCTAAAAAAGAGGCTGAAGCTACTAAAAAAAATGAGATTCAGTTGCTTCAGGGATATAGACAGGATCAGGACAAAATAATTGAAGCATTGAGTAAAGTTGGAGATTTATCAAGATGTACAATGGTAGTACCTTTATCTAAATTATTAATTGCGTTTTGGGTACTCAAATCTCTATTCAAAGGAGAACTAAAATTAGCCAAAGACAGATCTACAGATTATGGACCTAATGAATTAAAGGGATCACTCTATCGTGATATTAGAATAGTATTGAAAGATTATACTTTTGGGATATCAAGCGAAATTCTTGTCTTGAGCACTAATGCCTTTGGTGTCAAACCTTTAGGCCATGTATATTATGAAAATAAACGCAATATGGTAAATATTGCAGAAAAGGTTTTTGAGACAAAGATGAGTGTTAATAACATCACACCAGAACAAAAAGCTGCGGCAGAACAGGAAATGGAAGAAGCAAAAAAAGTGGCAGAGGCAGAAGGAGCAAAAGAAGGATTAGTAAATACAGCGGCTGAGGCCAAAGATACAAGGTATTTATCATTATACGCTTCATTTACTGAGGCAATCTTATCAGCAGACCTTTTAACTTATATAAAGGTTGCTGTTGTTAAAACATGTATAACTTTACGTAATTCTAATATCGAATTGGTAGATAAAATATTATCGTGTAGTGACTTTAACACAGCAGTTGAGATTATAGATAGTGATGCTGCATCAATGGGCTCTTTATTTAAAGAAAAATTAAGACAACATTTAAATGCGTTCAGTTTGTTAACAAAAACTTATTTTAAAAACATTATAGAATAAAAAATTAAAATTCACATAGATCGTAAAATAGGGGCTGTATCAAAAATTATTTTATACAGCTCATTTTTTATGCAAAATAAGCATATTTTTATAAAGTATTTATGATTTTCAGGCAACTAAGAAAGGTTATTTACCTTTCAAAGGCCCAGAATTAGTTTTCTTAAATTTTAAATAGTAAAAATAAATCTGCAACTTTTTATTTTCCTATTAATATAAACATTTCTATTACAATATTTAGATAAAATCTCTATTACAGTTTTTACTTCTCTAATAGCTTCAGTGCTCACTTTGCATTTTAACTTTCTACCATACATTTTAAACATTACTTTGCCTTTCAATTTTACTATTTATAGCTTTAATGCTACAAATCAAACTGGAAGCTTACCAAGTTAATCCTAGAAGGATAATTTTATCACCTTAAATAATTTCTAAATTTAGGGTGCATTATAACCTTTCACTGTATTTATTTCCTGCACATCAGAAGCATTTTTTCATAACAGACATATAAACATGATTTTTTATCAGTTTTTATTTATCTATAGACTTAATCTTAAAGGCTAAAAGCACATAGGAATTATCTCTTTAGTTAGCTTATACAGAAAATGCAAATTTGATTTATTTGTATGGAGCTGCTTACAATATTTTGTAAAAAAATCACTTAAATGTGATTAACACAAGATATTAACAGAATTTTTTCAAAAATGATTTATCAGACAAGTATTTGTAAGAATAGTCAAAATAGAATTAATAGCAATAAAAAGAAATCAAGTATTCGAGTGAGTTTAAAACTTTAAATACCTAAGACTAAATATCATAAGTTTTAAACTAAAAAATTAGAGGAGGATTTAATAATGTCAGAAGAGTTATCATTTCAGATTCAACTGGGTCTTATTCTACCCAAAATGCAGGAAAATTTAAAAGATGACACATCGAAAATTATCGACGAAATTGTTTCATTGTTGCAAGCCGGCAGCAGAGGTAATACTGAACTCACTACAGAATCTATAAAAGAAATAGTTATGAAGGATTATGAAATTTTTCTTGATGACTGTGTATTACCTGATGTTGAAGAAAGACTAAAACCGGAAGTATCTGATGTAGAAGTTCCATCTGATTCAGACAAAAATGCAGAAGAAGCTGAAATCACTGAATAGTTAATTATTAATTTAAGGAAATAGTAAAATGGGTAAACCAGCCGCAATTGATACAGTCCCAAAATCTAGGATTACTATCAAATATGAAACAGAAGTAAATGGTCAACTTAAGCAAAAAGAAATTCCATTTAAAATGATGATTATGGGTGATTTATCAAATGGTTCATCACCTGATCGGGAAAACGATATTTCAAAAAGAAGAATTCGTGAAATAGATGGTGGCAATCTTGATGAAACTATCAAAGATATGGGTATTAGATTACAGACAGAAGTAGAAAATAAAATTGACCCGGCAAATACACCAAGTCTAAAAATAGATATTCCGATAGACAATTCAAAGTCTTTCAATCCAGCAGCAGTGGCAAAGAAAATTCCAGAGCTAAATTCACTTCTTGAACTAAAAGAAATGATTAAAGATTTTGAATCAACTATGGAGAATAACAAAACTGCAAGAAAACAATTTAATCAAATTTTGTCAAATAGTGAACTTTATGACGTACTTAAAGATTCTCTAACAAGTTGTAAAAGCTATACCCTTCCAGATAATAGCGATGTATCTACAACAAAGACAGAAGATTAAGAAAGGAGGCTATTATGGCAACAGCAATTACAATAGATAAAGAGAAAATGCTTGAAAATTTACTTGGTGCAATTGATTTATCATATGATGAAGTTGATAAGAATGAAGTAAAATTAACAGAAATTTCAAATAATAAAGAATTTGCAGATAAACTGGATAATAGATTCTATGCAGGTCTTAATCTTCTAATGGCTAATTACAAGACGCCTGAAGGAACTGTAGTCAAAGGTTTCAATACACAGATGACTCAATCAGTTATCAATAAAATAGATACAATTATAAATGAACAAGTAAATACAATAATTAAATGTAAGGAATTTAATAATCTTGAAAGTAATTGGCTAGGTATTAAAGATGTTATAGATAATACCAACTTTCAGTCAAATATTAAAATAGATCTGTTTGATGTTACTAAGGATGAGCTTACAACTGACTTTGAATGTAATAGTGTAGATGTAACAGGTTCAGAGTTTTTCAAAAAGACATATCTTTCTGAATATGATCAATATGGAGGTGAACCTTATGGTTCATTTATAGGTCTATATGATTTTGATCACTCAACTGAAGATATTGATTTTTTATCTACAATGGGAAAAATGTCTTCTGTTAACCATGCACCGTTCAATGGCTCTTTATCTCCTGCTTTTTTTGGAATGGATAAATTTGAAGATTTGCTTGAAATAAAAGATCTAAACAAATTTATGAATCACCCACGATATAGAAGGTGGAAGAAATTAAGAGATTCACGAGAAGCAGTTTATTTGGGTTTGAGTATGCCAAGATATATGATAAGAGAACCTTGGGAGAAAGAAATAAACCCGGCTGGAAAGGAATTTAAATCTTTTAATGAAGAAATAAATCCGGAAGATGATAATAGTTTTGTATGGGCTCATAGTTCTTTGCTGTTTGCAAGAAATTTAACACGTTCATTTGAGGAAACAGGTTGGTGCCAGTGGATACGCGGTCCAAAAGGTGGAGGACAGATTGATGAGCTCCCATCTTATGAATTTAACACCCGCGGTAAAGATGAACTTAAAGTTCCTGTTGAAATAACACTACCGGACAATAAAGAGCTAGCTTTAGCTAAAGCAGGTATTATTCCACTTATACAGGAAAAAAACACCTCTAATGCTTGTTTTTTCAGTACACAATCTCTAAAGCTCAGCAAAGATTTTGAAGATCCGGCAGATCGAGAAGATTCACAGCTTGTTACTAATTTATCCTATACGTTTTCCATATGCAGAATAGCTCATTATTTTAAAGTTATTGGGCGTTTAAATATCGGCTCTACGGCTGATAATGAGTATTTGCAGAAGATTTTTACCAGCTGGATTAATGGATATGTTACAACTGTGATAGATCCAAATGATGCAACATTAAGACGGTTTCCATTTAAAGCAGCATCTGTAAATGTCGAGCCTGTAGAATGAGAATTAGGGTGCTATAAAGCTACATTCAAAGTTCTGCCGCATGTTCAATTTGAAGGAATGGATGTCAGTTTAAACTGTACAACAAGAATTGAAGGATAGTTAGTTTTTACAAAAAAAAATTATTTCGGTAATAATTAAATTAAAAAAAGGAATAGAACAATGATTAAAGAACACACTGCATGTTATGGAGTTACATTCGACTCTAAAAATACACCGCCTGATTTATGTATCCAGAGTTGTTCAAATTTGGCCCATGAAAAAACAACCAGGGCGGGAGAAAAAAGAGCAGGTGTAGTAATGCCTCATACAACCTGGACAGCAAATAGTAAAAGTGGAGCTATGGCACCAGCTAAAAAAATTGCAGTATATAATCCCTTAACGGAAAAAATGGAAAGTGTCAATTCTCTATTAGAAATGATAACTATTCAAAGTATAAGCAGTGGAAATGGAGTTCAGCATGAAGTTTGCGTATATTATCAATTCCATATAGATGATGAACCAATTGTTACTGGAAAACTACCAACGATATCGTTGGCAGCTTTACCGATGCAAACTCAATTGGATGGAGCAGGTGCCACTCTAGGAGAAATTAATTTAAATTTGGAAGCAAGTGAAATAATTTGTGATGAAGCAGATGCGAATCAAAACTCATATCACATGGGCTGGAAGTGCTGCCTTATAAGAGGGACTGCGGCGAACTCTGTTACACTTGCAACAGATAAAGCGTTAACAGCAAGTCAGGTTTTCGAATATGTTACAGCAAATACTCCAGCTAAATAATAGTATTGTGTATGATGTGGATGTTGATTTATTTTTATTGCTAAACAATTAGATAAATATATTGCATCATTAATTCTATACAAAACAAAAAAAGAGTATTATTGCCGAAATAAATATTAAGTATGAATCTGTTTTTAGGCATTAAAATACTAAGTAATCAAAGATCAGAATTGGAATGAATACAATGGATAATTTATATAATGAAATGGTTAATATTAAAGATAGAAACCTAATCAATAGATTAGATAACCAGAGTATTAACGAAATTAATGGTTCAATTGAAACAAAAGAATTTATTAATGCTGAAAAACAGATAATTACTGAAGTTTCATCAGGTAATATCGACGTCAGATTGGTGTATATGTATTTTAAGCAGAATTTTATAATAAATGAGTTTGATAAATATGCTGGTCTTATAAAAGAATATATAAAAATTATAAAAGAGTTTGATGATACCTTTAAGCAGCAGAAAAACTTTAAACTAGATTTAGAAAAAGCATCTATCTCTTTAATCGACAGTTTTATTAAAAAAACGGAATATAAAATAGAAGAAAAAACAATAGATAAATTTGATGTTAAAACACTGGATAACGCGCTGAAAGAGTTACATGATACTGTATTTGATTTGACTGAATATGACATGAATTCTTATAGGGTAATTGAACTTCTAAAACCTTTTGAGATAAAAAAGGAAGAAAAAATCAAAACTGATAAAACAATTGAAACAGAAAAAGTTGATGAGTTGAAAAAAAGTTACGATGATACTCTATATATTTCTGAAGGAAATAAAGCAGAAAGAAATATTTATGGAAATCATCTATGGGAAAAACTTAAAAAGAAAATATCAATTTTCCAGAAAGTAGTTTCTGCAAAACGGATATTAGATGCTGCTATTTTATATGAAGATATTAATAATGAAATACATAATTTTGATCCGCGTAAATATTTTCCTGAAGTTTTCTTGCCAATATACAAGGTAATGAATAGTGAAGTTGCAGATATACTTAAGATGCTTCAAAATAAAAATTCAATTGAATGGTTCATGGCATCTAACTTTAATTTATTAGGGGCTGAATATCTCCCAAGTAGAGAGACAGTGGAGTATCCCAATTGCAGCAGTGAATTATTATACATGAATTCAGCAGAAAATATAAATTCAAATAATATTAAAAATGAACAGCCAAATATTCAAAAAAATAACGTTGGTTTTAATGATATTTAATTTCCCTTACTTCTGCCGCATCAAAAAATGATATTCTCCAGTTTAATTAAATGTATTTGTACATTCAGTGGCTATTTAACTCGATGTATTTCATTAATTACTTTGTAAGTCTAGCAAGTTAAAAATTAAATAATAGGAAACGTGATATGAAAATTATAAAAAAACATATTTTGATGTTTGGATTTATTATAATCACAGTTTTGTTTTTGGCAGGTTGCAGTTCGTTACCTACAGCTCAATCAGGTAAAAGTATCTTAACATTAAATATAAATACAACTCAAACCAGCAATTACGGTAAACCATTTTATGTTTTAATAACTCAGGACACTTCAAGCGATTTTATAAATGCTACAGAGGAATCACTGTATACTAGTTTTACAAATGATGAAGGGTCTGATAAATATAAAATATTTTTAGTTCCATCTGATGGTTGGAAAACCAAATATCTTGTTTTGACACAGGGAAAACCGATATCTGTATATTTTTTATTTTCCAGTAACAGTTATGCATGGAAATACAGAATAAGCGAATTTGATAAAAATACAGCATATTCATTTTACTTAAGGAAAAGCTCTATAGATAAAGTAGATTTTGGAGATGTTCCGTGGTCAATATTCTAGAAATTAAGATTGCACATATATATGCAAATATATATTTGACATAAGAATGACAAATTAGAGATGATATTATGGAAAAAATACGAGTACTAAACAATATAAGCAGTTTGCTCAATGAAGTTAATATGCTATCAAAAAGTTTGCAAACTGAAGCAAGTATGACGGATCATGAAATGATAGAACAAAGAGATTTCCTAAGAACAAAACTTAAGAATTTATGGTTAAGTCTTGATAGTGATTTAGGTCAACATAATGCACATTTTATTATTTTCGCTTTAGTTGCTTATATAGATGAAACTATTACAACAATATTTGTAAAAAAGAATATGATCTGGCCAAAATTACAAAAAGAGATGTTTGATATAAATGTTGCAGGTGAGAAATTTTATCAATTACTTGACGCATTATTATCCGATCCATTATTTCCCAAAACAGTTCACTATACTTTTTATCTGATTTTGAAATTTGGGTTTGAAGGAGAGCTTATAGATAGAGGAAAGAAAACAAAAAAATCTTATATGAAGGAATTGGAAGAAATAATTAAAGCTAATATTCCAGACAATAGACTAAAACAGGATATCTCAGTTAAATCTATTTTTACATGGAAATATTATGTTGCTAAATATTATATCCCTATTGTCGCAGCAGTAGTTGCAATAGTCTACTTCTCAAGCCTGTATTTTTTAACAGCTGGTTAAAAAATGAAAACAAATAATAACTATATTCAAAACTATGAAAATGAATTATTCACTTCATTAAATAACGAATTAATAGCAATTTATAATGAAGACAGAAATAATTCAGAGCATGATTTTTTTAAAAAAAAATATGATGTCAGCTTGAGCAAAATTCTTTGTAGATATTTGAGTAATAACAAGACAGATATTAAAACATATTTTTTAAATTACCAGAAAATCAAATTAAATTCTTTATTCCCATTTTATTTTAATGATATACCGAACTGCTTAATGCTAGATGTAAAGTTCAAAAATAGCAACTTTGCATCTTTGCAAATCGAAATTGATGAATATATAAATATTTACTCACGATTATTAGATTCCACAGAATACGGCAATTTTTCTTTTAGGTCGCTTTTAAGCTTAAATATATTGCCATTTAACTTGCATCAATGCAAATATGATTATGATATTTCCTGCTTAAAAATAGATTTTACAGGGAATGAATTTTTTAACATACCAAAAAATGGATTTCATTTTTTCATTAGTTATAATAAAGAGATTAATTCAACACTATTCTTATATGATTTACTTAAAGATCAAACCTCAGCTTATTTAGATATTAAATATATCGACGGCAGAAAAAAAAGAATAAAAACAAAATTAAACTGGGGAATGGATTTTGACACTTTACCTAAAAACCTTAATTTAAAATTAAAGCTAACATATCCTGAGCTATTCATGTATTGTTATGTTGAATACTCTGGTAATGATAATAGTGATTTTGAAAACATTAGTAGTTTTGCTTTATCAATACAATCCCCTTTGGAAATAATTAAATATAATCTAAACAATATATTCCATATAAATTTAATCCCATGCATTAATGTTTATAAATCATATGCACAAAGTATCAAATTTTATGATGAAAGAGAAACCTATCCTATTATTAATCAAGACGATTATGATTTTACTCTATTTAATATTCTAGATGTATTCAGTGTAATTGATGAAAAGAAGAAAAAAATCCGTAATATTGAATATAAAATCAAGCATTATGAAGACATCAATTATCCATGTTACGAATTAGAACCGGCTGCTTATGACTTAAATCAGCTTGTACCTCAGCTGAAACTCTATATGCCTCTCGAATGTTTTGGTTCTACTATTCAGATAGAGGCTGAATGGTTTCAACTTTTTTTACTGTCTATTGAGGATTCAATAGTTTCTTTTAAGGACAGAAGTAAAGGCCTTTTCACGATGGATATATTTAATTACTTTCCAGCTAAGCTTAAAAACGTTCAGCAAATAGAAATTAAAATAGCAAAGGCCTGGAAAATATTGGCTATCAAAAATGAACATATATTAACTACAGAAGATCTATTCTTTTTAGCAGATTTCCTAGGTGATCATACAAAGTTATTCGACAGTATCAGACCTTTAATAAAAGATATCATCATTTACAAAAAGAAGAGAACTAAATTTATAAAAATAATATTTAAATATCAAAATAATTTTATAAAAGCCGCCTGCACATGGTTTTCATGGGTTTTATCTGATTTTATTTTGAGCAATTCAAGTATGGACAGTGACATTAAAATATTAACTGATTTTAAAGAAGTTTAGGAAGGAGAAGAAATGTTATCTGCTGTGAAATGGTATGTAGGGCAGCCACTAATGCCTGACAATTGGCATCTAATGAATGATTCTTTAGTTGAATATACTTTTGACCTGGTAAACTTTAGCTGCAGTAATATGTTTGGTGTATCAAAACTTGATATAGATTTAAACATGCTTGATTTTCAGATATTAAGGCTTAAGAGTTTACAACTTATACTACCTACAGGTGAATACTTTGACCTTAATATAAACTCTAAATGTAATAATTTAGATTTAAGTGAAATTTCGAATAACAGAACTGATGTATATATAAATGTGAATACAGCCCCTCCTGTTAATTACAATTACAGAGGCAGCGATATAAAAACACAGTATTATAGCTTAGAACTATCTGAAACTTCGAATCCTCAGGCCGATTTTACTTTTAAATTATGCAGGCTTAATAAATCATTAGATGATAAATGGGAGTTAGATTATACTTTTGTTCCATGCTCTTTCAATCTCAATAATATAGTAGGTAAAAATTTATTAAGAGAACTTACATTGTTAGCCGATAGAATCATTAATTATTACAATTCATTAATTGATACTTCAGAGACATTAATAGCAAAAAAAATTGAATTCAGACCCTGTATCGAAGTCGCATATGAAATAAAGAGAAT
Source organism: Victivallales bacterium (assembly GCA_036011305.1). Lineage (GTDB taxonomy): Bacteria > Verrucomicrobiota > Lentisphaeria > Victivallales > GWF2-38-69 > DASCNA01. The sequence goes on along the minus strand of DASCNA010000257.1, from coordinate 2,406 downwards.
TTGTGCGCTGGATAATAGCTGCTTAAGCGAGCAACGCCCCCATAATATCTTTACTATTATATATCAATTATACGTCAAGACTGCTCTGTTTTTTCTTTTAGAACCTAAATCTAACTTTAAATATAACCATTACGATATATACACATCTTTAACTTTTATACGGAAAGATATTGAAAGTCTTCTGGCAACAAATTATTACAATTATGAACTGATGAAATTTAAAAACAATGGAATACTTCATGAAGTCCAAGATATTCCAGAACATTATCTAAATTTGGAAAAACTTTATCTTGCGGTACAGCTACCAACACAAGATTTTGCTTTTGATGAAAACAGTATAATAATTGCCAGCTCCAGCAGATATCAAATTGTACATACTCAAGCACTATACGGACTTAGAACTCAAAGAATAAATAAAATACCACTAAGCAATAATTTTACCGGCTGTTGTCTATTTTTTAAATTTTTACCAGGTAAAGAATGGGATTTTATTGTCAAAGAATATTCAATTTTTATGACTTCTCTGGAAAGGCATAAAAATATTAATTTTTATTTGTGTTATGTAAAATAAATTAAAATAAGGAACGTGCTATTATGAAACCACCGTCACCTGCATTATTTAAAAAAGGGCTAGTGTCTGAACATCTGGGACATATCATTATTATTGTTATTTGCATTGCTGTTATTATTGCGGCAGTTCTGCTTATTAAAAAATATAAGTTGATTCAAAAGTTAAAGCCTATATTTAGAAAAAATATTTACTGGCAGCAATATAAATTATTTATTAAAAATTTAGATTATAAACTCAAATATTCTATCAAGTCAAAAAAACAGTATATTATTCTAAATACTACTGATAGAAGTTTATTGGAAAGTAGACAGGAAATCCAAAAATTTAAATATAATCATTATTCAAATGATAAAACAAATTCTGGTATTATATTTGGTTTAACAAAAAAATTGTTCATTGTTAATTTAGCTAAAAATATACTGATAAAAAATACAAAAGAAGCAAAAAAAGATCTCCTAAAATTTTTCAAGAAAAGCTACAAATATAGTCAACCAACTGTAATTGTTTATATTGATTATACTGTTATTCTTACATCAAATACTAATGAGGTAAATCAGCATCTCTTAACTGTGCGAAATACTTTAAATACAATATATAATGCAATCGGTGTATGCAATATATTTGTAAGTATAACAGGATTTGAAAACTTAGATAAGATTGATAATTTTAATAAATTTCTTTCTGAAATCAATGAAAATTATTTAATACTTAACGATATTTCAGAAAAAATTAATAGGGATTTTAAGAATACCAATAATAGAGTAATTGAACGATTTGGATATCTTGCTGTTAATGATGAAGATGCTGAAACATTCATCAAAGGTATGCAATTTATTGATTTATTCGATAAGATCAATAAAAAAATTCCCCTATGGTTAAAAGATCTTACAGTAAATGATGATATTATAAAGCCACCTCTTCTTAAAGGAACATATCTGGATTTGACAAACGATCTTAATATAATCGATTCATTGAAAACATTTCAAAAAACAAATTTTACACATAGAAATATTGTAGCCAGTGTACTGGGGATTATTGCTGTTGTTTTAATAATTAAGACAGCTGTTTGTTCATATGATTTTATAGCTCAGGCACTAAAGCAGATAGATAAAACTAATAATGTTCAAATTATTAATGCTTCTAGTAGTCAAGATAATGAAAAACTCATTAATAATGAATTTAATATATTGGGTGAATTAAAGAATGAAATAAATACAGATTCTGATTGCATGATATATTCACAAAATAGTTTAATGTATTCCGCGCGTTCTAGAGTGGCAGAAAATATATATAAAAAAATACTCCAGCACAAAATCTTTACATCAAGTAGTCCAGATCAGTTAATTTTTCTTCTCTTTACCTCTCATGTATCAAATAATAATTCACTCAGGGCGTATTTAGCAGATAATTCTGCTAAATTGGCTTTAACTATGAATATTGATAAGAGAATTTTGGACTTTTACATTGAATACAGTAACCAGATTCCAAGAATTAATTTTTCAGGAGAACCTGCATATCTTAGCTTAAAAAATAATGAAGATGTAATGCAAAACATAAACGTTCTTCTAAATGAATACAAAAATTTAGTAAAGCGTAATAATATTACGCTTTCTGATATAAACAATTTTCTAGATAATTATAATAGAATATATACTAAAGAATTAGTTATCAATAAGCTACTTAACAAATTTTATCCACTGTCAAATGCAACCTAAATTCCATAGTTGGTATTAAAGAAAATTCCATAGCTCGGATAAAAATTTATACCTCCGTTTTATTGTTTTTAATATTCTTAGTACGATAGCTTTGTCCGTTAATTTTAAATATACTTGAAT
>DASCNA010000256.1:0-11247 GCA_036011305.1 Victivallales bacterium | reverse complement strand
AGACAAAACTATTCCTGGAAATGTAGATGCCAGACACACAATTAAAGTACCTGCTAATGTAGCCGGGCTTGAAAGACCTCCCATAGCCATTTCAGCCATAAAAATTGGAATATTATACTCAGTACATAATTTTATCTCTTCGATAACAAACAAAGGATAATGCATTATTTCAGGAGAAATAATTATGCTGAAATATGGTTTCTCTTTTAATTTATCAATTCCTCCTCGAATTGCTTTTCCGAGTTCAACCGTTGATTTTAAAACTTCTACATTCTCGCCTACACTTAAAAGAACAGGTTTAGAAGTATTTATCACTGTTGTAACATTATCTTCAAAAAAATCATTTGTAGAAACAGGAATTCCGCATATATCTAACTCAGGGAGAGAATCTACCAACTTAACTATATCAGCAGGTGCTTTGTTATCTGCAGTTTTTCTTTCTCCTGTAAATGGATCAATATAACTAGGAGCTCTGCTGTCAGCTATAAAACATGGTTTGCCAGAACCGTAATCTACAAAATCAGTTCCAGGGCGATTCCACCATTTGAATGATTCAGGAGTTTGAGCTAGACATTCTTTAACAAGTTCGGATGGAAATTTAACAATACCGTCAGGAGATATATCACAACCCGCACTTGATAAAATATCATAGGCCTGCACATGTTTGTCAAATTTAATACCTGTTTCTTCAAGTAGTTTAAACACAGAATCTATTATCTTATCTATGGTTTCATCAGGTAATATTTTTATTCCATTGGATAAAGCATTATCTATCTTCATAGTTATCTTACGCTCCTAACGCCTAAACCTTTTAACATTTTTTATTAGTCCATAATTATATTGTACTTAATAAACTAATAGTAATTAATAATTAAATAAGCAGCAATCATTTAAGCACTAAATTATAAAATTTTCTCTTACCAATTTTTATATGAACTCCTTCAGCAGGAATTTCAACAATAGCGTTGATATCTTTCATCTGTTGCTGGTTTACAGAGAAACCACCCTGTTGGATAAGTCGTCTAATTTCACTTTTAGATTTACACAAGTTCAATTCAGAACATAAATCCATCCAGGAACCATTGAGTAATTCAGAAGAAACTACTATTTTCTCTGCTTCTCCTGAAATATTTTTCTGCTGTACCACATGATAAAAATTATTTTCAGCTTTTTCGGCATCTTCTCTGCTGTGATATTGCTCGACTAGATTAAAAGCCAGACACTTTTTTGCCTTCATAGGATTTTCACCAGATTTTAACTGTTCAAGCAATTCATCAATATCTGAAATAGAAAGTGAACTTGTCAGTTCCAGGTAATCATGCAACTGCTCATCAGCAATTCTCATAGTTTTGCCGTACATATCATTAGGAGTATCATCTATATTTATAGTATTATTATAACTTTTAGACATCTTCCTGCCATCAGTACCGATAATAAGAGGATTAGTCAGCATAACATGAGGTGCCTGCCCAAAATGTTCCTGAATATTTCTACCTGCCAAAAGATTGAAATGCTGATCATATCCTGCAACCTGAATATCACAGTCAAGTTTATATGCGTCATACCCTTGCATTAAAGAGTACAAGGCTTCATGAAACCTGAGCGATTCTCCCCTATCCATTCTTGCCTGAAAATCCCTTCTTGAAATTATCTGTTTCATAGGAAAAATACAGGCCAGTTCAATAATATCTGAAAACTGAAGTTTAGCCAGCCATTCACTGTTAAATCTTACTTCTGTTTTTTCAGGATCTAATACTTTGAACGCAAGATTAGCGTAGTTCTTTGCCATATCAGATACTTCTTCATGAGTAAAACGCTTTCTTTCTCCAGCCTGTCCGCTAGGATCACCAATAGTCGCAGTATAATCGCCTATAAGAAACACTATATGGTGTCCGAGTTCCTGAAGTTTTCTCAATTTCTGTATTGGAACAAAATGACCAACATGCAAACTTGTACTTGTTGGATCAACACCAAGATAAACTCTTAAAGGTCTGCCTAATTTCAATTTTTTAAGCAGTTCTTCCCTCATTTGGTTTCTTAGATTTCCAAATTTATCAGCATTTTTGATCCAGTCATCAGTTTCGTCGGCAAATCTTGTCCCACTCATAATTATATCTAATTGTTGCTCAGGGGATAATTGTTCTTCTTTCCCGCCATTTATTATCATTTTTAAATTCCCTATATTTTTTTATGTTATTCAGTAATAAATTTATTTTTTTATTGAATGCCTGCATATAAATTCTTTAATTTTTCATAATCTACTAAGCTTAATATTACTTCTAAAGTAAGGAGTTTTTACTTAATCAATAACACTAATTTCAAGTTAGAATCTACATCAAACATGTTTCTGCATTCGCAAAGTAAAATGTTTCAGGCAATAAAAGTGCAGATAGTATTGTTAAGCACAATAATAATTTTGTACCAGTAATACTATTTTATAAACGGAATCAAAATTGTTGTAAATATTAGAATATTTCATTTTATTTACCCACATTAAGAATTTGAACTTTAACCTAATTCGTAAATAACAAAATTACAAGTTACTTAATTCTTGAACACAGTTTTAGGAAGTTATATCTTTCAAGATAATTCCTAGATGCTCTTTATTATCTTTTACTTCATAAATATAACGTACTTTCACATCTTTAGTATTCTTATTCAGATCAATTAATTTTATTTTATGTGATAATGGAATTTCTTTATTTTCTGCAACAATATTCTTCAAATTATTAATTGACAGAAACCTTTCCTTATCATCAGGATGGATAAGTTCACACAACTCATATTTCTCAGAGGAAAAATCATTAACTGAAATACCTGTTAATTTCTCAATACCTTTTGAGTAGATAGTTTTTCCAGTTAATCTGGAATATAATACATAAACTTCATCTGAATAATTTATTGCACTTGTTATCAATTCACTTAAATCTTCAGATAAAACACTTTTTGTTACTTCACGGCAGACAGTAATATCATATTTTTTACCTGCATAAACTGTTTTACTCCTGACATGTTCTATCCATTTCACTTTCCCAGACGGTGTAATTATCCTGTATCTATCTATCTCAGGCCAGTTTTTACTAACACTATAATTTAATTGGCGGTCTTTATCTTCGGGATGAACACAGTTTTTCAACCAAAATTCTACTCCATTGCCTTCTTTAAAACAGGCCATCGGATACTCAAAAACTGACTCAACAGAACTATTAAGATATAGAAGATCCTTCCCACAATAAATTGTAATACAGTCTTTCATTGTATTAATATTGTGTTCTAAAATTTCAAGCATTTGCTGAGATTTTTTTCTCTCTGTAATATCTAAAAATGTTCCAAGAATACCTAATATTTTGTTATCATTATCGAATATTGGTAATTTAGCTGCCAAGCATACTTTTTGTTTTCTTGTCCCGGGTATATACTGCTCATGATTCCTAATTGTCACACCTGACTGAATAACTTTTTCATCTTGTTTATGATTAAATTCAGCTTCATTAAAACTGAAAAAATCATGATCATTCTTACCTGAAACATCATATGTCTTATGTAGGGATAAGTTTTTTAGAAAAGCATTATTTGCCATTATATAGTTCAAATTAGTATCTTTGAAATAAATTCCTGATTTAATAGAATTCAGGAGACCTTTAGCTATTAAAGAAGCATAATTAAGTTCTTTCGAGAGATTGTGAATTTCTCTTACAATACTGTTCACTTTTCTAGTGTTATCTACATTACTTGATTTTGCTAACTTATTTAGAGATTTAGCCAGAGGATGCATATCAGTTTGAGAAACTGGTTTACTATCAGGGAGATCTGATATTTTACTAACCGAAACATTTAATACAGAAGCTAATAGAAAAATATTTTCTCTACTGGGATTTTTCTTGCCCTTCTCCCAATGCCACAATGTAGTCCTACTTATCCCTGCAATTCTGCAGAACTTTGTTACTGATAACACTTTCTCTTCTCTTAAAGAAGTAAATTTATCAGGATAAAAAATCATTTCAACACCTTTTGTTAACGTTATTTAACATATTTTAGTTAAAAAATGTTTTTTATATTAAATAATAATACTTTTAAATTTAATTTCAACAATATGATATTATTTTGTTATCATGGGAAAAATAAAAGATGCAAACAACTGATAGAGCGACATTAACATTTATTATCCCATTATCATAAAATTATTGTAAATTTACAAAAAAATATAAAATTCGTAGATAAAAAAATAGGGAGGTAAATATAATGAAAAAGAATATTATCACAAAGGGGACAAAATTGTTATTACTGATTTCGACAGTGATAGCTTTTACGACTATGCCGTTAATTGCAAATGCAGGAACAAAAAAAAATGATTTACAAGTATGGACTGCTTATGAAGGCCAACTAAAATTATATGTTAAAAATGACCAAAAAGTGAAAAAAGGTCAGCTTTTATTCTTTGTAGAAGCGCAAGATCCATGTATGTTTCCCGAGGAGCTTACTAAAGAGAAACACAGCATAGAGTTCGCAAAGGTAAAATATGCCCGTTATAAAAAATTAGTAAAAACACACGCTGTGTCAGAAGAAGCGTATCAAGATGCCTGGCAGGATTATGTAACAGCAGTAGATACATATAACCTTACAAAAGGAAAAATTAGAGAAGCACATTATTACGCACCATACGATGGTACTGTTAAGGATATTTTATATCCAAATGATTCAGGGATTGGAGATGGCAACCCAGTTTTAACTTTAGTAAAAGATCACAGTTAAAAATATACCCAATTCTTATATAGTTGGTACATTCATTTATGGGTGTATCAGCTATATATTCTATAGGCTTTCAATCTGTTCTATTTCTAAACCTGTAGTTTTAGCAATAATATCAACCTGTATATTTTCAAGTTTAAGTTTTCTTGCAATTTCAATTTCTTTGGATCTTGCTATATCGTTTACTTTATCTTCTGATAATTTCTTTTTTGTAATGTCAAGTATAATTCCTCCGAAGTATGATATATTATTTTTCTCAAAAAAAATATAACTAATTCTAATCCATTTTAAATTATTTTTTTTATCTATTATCCTTACTTCAAGCGGTGATGGTATCTCCCCTCCTTCATCCATCTGAATTTTAAGCTTTTCTAAACAATAAAACGATTTTTTATCCTCAGGATGAACAAAATCATTAAGACGAACTTTCCCTGATGTAAATTTATCCAATGCCTCCCCAGTTATTTTATCTATTCCTTCAAAATATATTATTTCTGCAGTATTACTTGAGTGTAAAAGAATTGTTACCTCTGATTTATTAATAGCCTTAACAAGTACTTCATTATAATTTTTCAAAATAACAGTTTCTGTAACATCACGCATGACTATTGCATGACATTTCTTTCCTTCAAATTCAGTATTACTTCTCTCCACTTCTATCCATTTTTCTTTATCTGAAGGTGTTTTGGCGCGGTATGTAACAGTGTCAGGCCAATTTTTATTAATGGTATATTCCTGAAGTCGTTCAACATCATCAGAGTGTATACAGTTTTTAAGCAAAAATTCTACTTCTTTACCTGTGTTAAAATATAATTTTTTAGGATATTCAAATATAGATTCACAGGAATCGTTCATGTATAAACATTTTTGCTCATTCCATATTATTAAACCTTCACTTATTGTATTAATATTATGTTCTAATAATTCCAAAAATTCCTGAGCTTTTTTTCTTTCTGTTATGTCAATAAATACCCCGATAATACCAACTATTTTATCTTCATTATCTAATATTGGTATTTTAGAAACCAATCCTGTTTTGTGTTTTTTTGTACCAGGTATGTATTGTTCGATATTCCTAATTGCCATTCCGCTGTAAAGAACCTCTTCGTCCTGCATTCTATTAAAGGAAGCCTCTCTGCTATTAAAAAACTCATTATCTTTCTTACCTATTACTTTATAAGTAGAATGCAGTGATAAATTACGAAAAAAAGCTTTATTTGCTACTACATAGTTGAGAGAAGTATCTTTTATATAAAATATAATATCAAAAGAATCCAATAAGCCTTTAATAATAATTGAAGTCCGTTTCAAATCATTTGAAAGTGTATATATTTTACATATGACATCTTCAATTTTAGTATTTTCCCCGCCACTGGCTGAATTAGCTATTTTTTCCAAAGAAGATGCAAAAGGTTCTAAATCCGTTTTAGAAATATGTTTTTTATCCGGCAAATCAGAAATTTCACTTACATTGACTTTTAAAATAGAAGCCAGGAGATAGATATTTTTTCTTTTTGGAATTTTTATTCCGCGTTCCCACTGCCATAAAGCAGTTCTACTTATTCCAGCAACACTACATAATTTAGAAATTGAGAGCATTTTCTCTTCCCTCAACTGCATACACTTATCAGCATAAAAAACCATAATACGTTTCTTTTTTTACATTAGTTAACATATTTAAGTAAACTTACGTACACTTAATGTAAAAAATACAATATTTCCTTTTATTTGCTAATATTTCTTGATAATTTGTTAAGAATTTGTTCACATTATTCTAAGTTTTAGAAAAAATAATGTCCATACGCCAATAGTACTATTTCAACTGAAATAGTTAATAATTTGACAACAATATAAAAGAAAATATTTAGATACAATAAGCAATAAAGTAACCCAAAATTTATAATTTCACTGCAATTAAACTCGCAAATTTAAACTAATTATCATTTCCTGTTTAAGTATTATCAGCCTTGTGACCCTAACTGTATCGTTAATGATGGAGAACTATTTACATGATTTTAAAAAATTTTTTTTATAAAAAGAATATGATTACACTTCTTTCAAGTCTAACAATAGCCATATTTATATCCGGATGTTCAACGCAGACAATCAATCCTCCCCCCCCTCCTAAAGTAGTTGTATCGTCTGTCATATCAAAAAAAGTTAACTTATATAAAGAAATGGTTGGAGAAGTTATAGCCAAGAAAAAAGCTAATTTAAGAGCCAGGATTACTGGTTTTATAGAAAAACAAAATTTTCCTAATGGATCTACAGTAAAAAAAGGAGATGTTATTTTTCTAATCCAGCAAAATCAGTATAAAGCACAGCTTGAAGCAGCAGAAGCAAACTTACTGAAAGCCCAAGCCGAACTGAATAATACAGATATTGATTATAATAGGAAAAAATTCCTGGTTAAAAAAAGTGCGGTCAGTGTTGTAGATTTTGACCTTGCGGCAACAGCCAAAGCAACGGCTGAATCTGCACTACTTACCGCCAAAGCTAACCTTGAACTTGCAAAACTTGATTTAAGTTACACTAAAGTCAAGGCTCCGTATAACGGTGTAATAGGAATAGCCAATTATGACCCTGGTAATCTGGTAAACTTAACAAGTAAACCTCTTATCACTCTTGTTAAAACCGATCCAATACTTGTTCAATTTAATATTAGCGAATCTTTATTTGAAGATATACTCCAATATCATCACAAAAATAAGACTAAGGACAAAAAAAATACATCCTACCCTGAAATCATAGTAAAACTTATATTATCAAATGGTACTGAGTACCAATATAACGGACGTATTACCTTTGTTGATAATCAAATTAACTCAATGACGGGGACAATCAGCATGAGAGCACAGTTCAAAAACCCCCAGCAGTTTTTAACACCTGGTGGTTATGTAAAAGTAAAACTAATGAAAAATAATCCAAAAAATGCCCTGCTGATACCACAAGCATCAATACAGGAATCCCAGGCCGGCTCTTATGTATTCACTGTCAATTCTAAAAATAGAGTGGATCAAAAATTTATAAAAACAGGTGCAGTATATGGCACAGATATAATCGTAACAAAAGGCTTAAAAGTTGGCGAACATGTTATCTGTCAGGGTCTGCAGAAAGTTCGAGAAGGAATAAAAGTTCATCCTGTTACTGCAGCAAATACTCCAACTGAAGATTTAAATACTAAACCTAATATATCTCAAATAAAAAAGAATAGTAAATCCAAAGAGAAGATACAAAATACTACCGACAATCAATTCAACAAAACAATACAGGATAAGAATAAATCCATAAAATCAACACACAGCAATCTAGATGTACAGACACAAGGACAAGTCAAATGATAAGTCAGTTTTTCATTTCAAGACCCAAGTTTGCTTTTGTCATATCAATAATTATTGTCATCGCAGGTTTGATTTCAATAAACGCCCTGCCTGTTGCTCAATATCCTCAGATTGTTCCACCTCAAGTATCAATACACACAAGCTATCCTGGAGCAAGTGCTAAAACAGTAGAAGAAACAGTAATTACACCTATAGAACAGCAACTGAATGGTGTAGAAAATATGATCTATTTCAGTTCTAAAAGTGCTAATGACGGCAGTGCAGACATTACAGTTTCTTTTAAAATTGGAACTAATCCTAATATGGATACGGTAAATACACAAAACAGAGTAGCTATAGCAATGTCGGATTTACCTGAGGAAGTTAAAAGGCAGGGAGTAACTGTTAAGCAGCAATCAGGAGAAATGCTGCTCATTGTTAATATATATTCAAATAATCCAAAATATAATGGAATTTATTTAAGCAATTTTGCTTCATTGAATATCCTCGATGAAATTACCAGAATTCCAGGTGTTGGTCAAGCAAGTATTCTAGGTGGTCAAGATTATGCAATGAGAATATGGCTTAATCCGGATAAACTTGCCAGTCTAAAAATATCCACAGAAGAAGTCATAAATGCAATTAAAAGACAAAATATCCAGGTAGCTTCCGGACAAATAGGTGGAGCTCCTTCAGAAAAAGGACAACAATTTCAATACACAATTCAAACTCTAGGAAGACTCTCTTCTGTAAAACAATTTAAGAACATCATTATAAGAGAGAGTAATACAGGTGCAACTGTAAGGTTAAAAAATATTGCAAAAGTAGAACTCGGATCTTACTCTTATAGCGCATATGGTGACTTAAATGGTAAGCCGTCAGCATTACTGGCTATTTATCAGTTACCTGGTGCAAATGCTCTTAATGTTGCTAGCAAAGTGAAAACTAAATTAGCAGAACTTGAAAAAAGTTTTCCAAAAAATATTAAAACTAATATATTATATGACACAACTAAATTTGTTTCAGCATCAATAAGTGAAGTGGTAGAAACACTTATTATTGCTGTCCTATTGGTCATATTCGTAACTTATATATTCCTGCAGGACTGGCGTTCTACACTGATTCCTACTCTAGCTATTCCTGTTTCCCTTATAGGTACATTTGCTGTACTTTTAGCCTTTGGGTATTCAATTAACCTAATAACACTTTTGGCTTTAATTCTGGCAATAGGAATAGTTGTAGATGATGCAATTATTGTTATAGAAAACGTAAACAGAATTATGGAAGAAGAGAATTTATCTCCCAAGGAAGCAACAAGCAAATCAATGAACCAGGTAACAGGTCCTGTTATAGCTACAACTCTTGTATTACTAGCAACTTTTGTTCCCGTTGCATTTTTACCAGGTATCACCGGCGTTCTATACAGGCAGTTTGCTGTAACCATTTCTGTATCGGTATTTATTTCCTCAATTAATGCTTTGAGTTTAAGCCCGGCTCTTTGTGCAACTATATTAAAGTCCGGTAAGAAAAATGTTCCTTTACCTTTTATCTGGTTCAATAAATTTTTTTATACTCTGACTGACAAGTATAATAAATGTGTTTCATTTTTGATAAGAAAAACACCTCTAATTATTATATTTTTTATTCTGCTGCTTGCTGTTTCATGTTTAATATATAACAGCCTTCCAAAAGGTTTTATTCCAAATGAAGACCAGGGTGCTTTTATTGTTAATGTTCAGCTACCTAATGGAGCATCATTGCAGAGAACAGGAAAAACAATGTCTAAAGTAACAACATTATTGAAGAATACCAAAGGTGTAAAAAATGTATTAAGTGTAACTGGTTTTTCCCTGTTAACGGGCACTACATCATCAAATACTGGAATGGCTATTGCTGTTTTAAATAACTGGTCTAAGCGAACAGCACCTGATCTTCATCTTAATGCAATTTTGAAAAAAGTTAATAAACAGTTTTACTCAATGCCTTCTGCTGAAATTACAGCATTTGGTTTACCACCAATACCCGGCTTGGGAACAAGTGGAGGTTTTGAATTTGAATTGCAGGAAAAAGGTGCAGGAAATCCGCAGAAATTAGCTACAGTACTTAATGATATTATATATAAAGCGAATCAATCTCCTGTTTTTTCTCAAGTGTACAGCACATATAGAGCAAATGTTCCTCAATTATATCTTAAAATCAATAGAGAAAAAGCAATAAAACTAGGGATCTCGCTGTCAAGTATATTCAATACTCTGCAGACTTATCTTGGATCAATATATGTTAATGATTTTAATAAATTTGGAAAAATTTATAAAGTAATGCTCCAGGCACAGCCTGATTATAGAAATAAAATCGACGATATATACAACCTATATGTTATTAATAAAAATAATGAGATGGTTCCTCTCAGCACACTGGTTAAAGCAAAAACGATACTGGGTCCAAATGTAATTAACCATTATAATATGTTAACAAGTGCTGAAATAAATGGATCTCCAGCCAATGGATATAGTTCAGGCCAGGCAATAAAAACTATGGAAAAAATAGCAAAGGAAACTATGCCTGAAGGTATGACATATTCCTGGACAGGAACTGCATATCAGGAGATTCTAGCTGGAAATATGGTTTTTATTATCTTTGCTTTAGCCATAACATTCATATACTTATTTCTTGTAGCACAATATGAAAGCTGGCTGATAGCTTTAGCTGTTATACTTTCAGTACCAGTAGCTTTTTTAGGAGCTTTGACTGCAATGTGGGTTGCAGGTATTTCTAATAATATCTATGCTCAGGTAGGCTTTGCGCTACTATTCGGTATGGCAAGTAAAACGGCAATTCTTATCGTAGAATTTGCCAAAGAGCAAAGGGCAAGTGGAAAATCAATTCTTGAAGCTGCTGAATCCGCAGCCAGTTTAAGATTTAGAGCAGTGATCATGACTGCAGTATCATTTATCCTAGGTGTTCTGCCTTTAGTTGTAGCAACAGGTCCAAGTGCAGCAAGCAGGCGTTCATTAGGAACTGCTGTATTTGGAGGCATGCTTTTTGCTGCTGTTTTAGGTATACTCATAATTCCTTCATTTTATGTAATCATTCAAAATATAATAGAATATAAATTTACTAGAGATAAGAAAATAAATAATAAAAAACATTATTTAAATAAAAGTAATTATATAAAATA
>DASCNA010000255.1:0-16909 GCA_036011305.1 Victivallales bacterium | reverse complement strand
TTTTAGAGGATGAGGTGCTGCACGTGCAGCACCTCATAAATAGCCGCCCAAGAAAAACATTGGGCTATAAAACTCCATATGAAGTTCTAGCTTCTGGAATTAATTAGATGGGGTTGCACTTGTAAGTTGAATTTAAGTTTATTTATTTTTATTACAAATATTAGCAGTTTCAAATTGAATTTATCGTTAATGTTTTTACTTTAATAACTCTTTCTTAATTATATAATCGTTTTTTATGCCCATATTTATGAGTAAAGATTATGAGAAATTAGGTCTATATATTTCAATTACTGGAAGTTTATTTCTATCTGTAAGTGCAATAATTGTAGCTGTGATATCTGAATCTCAGGCTATTTTGCTTGATGGATTATTTACATTTATAACTTTAATAATGGCCTATATATCGATTAGAATTGTTAATTTAGTTAAACTGCCTGATAATAAAAAGAGGCCGTTTGGATTTTCAGCTCTAGAACCTTTTTTGAATTTAATTAAGAGTCTTATCATTTTGATTTTGCTTATTACTATTTTAGTTACAAATATTCAGGTTTTGTTTAGCGGAGGTAGAAAGTTAGACCTGGGTATAGCTGCGGTATATACAGTGATATGCACGGTCCTTTATCTATGTATTGTTTATATTATTAAAAAATATTCAGATAAAACTTCTTCTGAAATATTAAAGCTTGAATTAAAAAACTGGTTTGTTGATACATTAATCACAGTGGGTATTGCTATAGCATTATGTACTGTTTTCATCTTAAAAACAGTAGGATTTACAGATATTCTTCCATATATTGACCCTCTATTAGTTATAGGAATAGTATTAATTTCTTTTCCAATTCCAATAGTTTCTATTTTCAAAGAGCTAAGATCTCTTCTGCTGATTTCTCCTGAAAATCTTGTAGAAAATGAAGTAAAAACTCTCATCAAGGATATTGCAGATAATTATAATCTGGATAACATTAATGTCTATGCTTTAAAAACTGGACGTAAGTATCAGATAGTAATATATACACAAATAGAAGAGGACAGTATTTCCATTTCATTATTAGATATAATTAGAAATGAAATAAGAACAGCTGCTAATAAAATTTTTGATGATTTCTATTTAGATGTCATTTTTACAAATGAGCCTTAGAAAATATTATATGAACAGTGATAGAGTTATTTTTGAAATAAAACCTGATACAAAAGGATATTTTGTCAGTAGAAAAAACAGATTTGCTGTGAACGTAAAAATACCTGGAGATAATGAACCTGCTTATGTTCATCTCCATGACCCAGGGAGATTAAAAGAACTATTATTTGTTAAGAATAAAATTTTGCTTAAGAAAGCTAATAATTCTGAAAGAAAAACAAAATGGGATATTATTGCTGCCAGATGTAAAGAAGAATGGATTTTAATTAATTCATCATATCATAGATACATATCTGAAAACCTTCTGAACAGCAATAGATTAAGTCCGATAAAGAATATTACAAAAATAGAGCCTGAAAAAAAATATAAGGATTCAAGATTAGATTATCTATTAACTGTTAAAAACGGCGAAAAAGTCTGGGTAGAAGTAAAAGGCTGTACACTGCTTAATAACAGTTTTGCATTATTTCCTGATGCGCCAACAGTTAGAGGAAGTAAACATTTAGAACATTTAACGGAAATCAGGAAAAATGCAGTCAGATCAGCTTTAATGATATTGGTGTTGGTGAACGCTAAAGAGTTTAAACCAAATATCAAAACTGATAAGAGATTTACGGATATGTTTAAATTAGCTAATGATGCTGGTGTAGAAATATATCCAGTAAAATTTTCATATGACGGTCAATATGTGAAATATGAAGGTTTAATTCCGTTCTCAATTGATTAATGCTGTTTCTCAGTTGACGTCAATTTAATATTTAAATGTTATTTTTAACAAAACTTTAGGAGAGATTTGTGTATGGGAGAAGCAGTTATTAACGATTCATTTGGCCTTTTAGCAATTCTTGTTGTTATTCCGGCAATTATTTTTTCACTTGCAAATAATAGGATGTTTAGTAAATTTTTTACTCTTGTACCTCCTTTGGTTTTTGCTTATTTTATACCTACAATTCTTTCAACATTAAACATTATTCCTTCAAGTGCGAGTATTTATACTGACATTAAAACTTTTATTTTGCCTGCCAGTTTACTTTTGATGACACTTGCTGTAGATATAAAAGGTATTTTGAGTTTGGGTTTTAAAGCAGTGGTAATGTTTTTGGCTGCAACATTAGGTGTGGTAATTGGTGGGCCAATTGCATACTATTTTTTTAAAACAGGACTTCCTTACGATGCATGGAAAGGACTGGCTGCACTTTCAGGTTCTTGGATAGGAGGAGGCGCTAATTTTATAGCAATGGGAAGTGCAGTGGGTGCTTCTGATACTTTAATGGGAATGATGGTGGTTGTAGATGTTTTAGTAGCGAATATCTGGACAGGAGTTTTACTCTATCTGGCTGGAAGATCAGAACCTATTGACAGGTTTATGAAAGCTGATAATTCAGCTATAGAAAAACTAAAAGATAAAGTCGTTGCTTTTCAAGAAAAAATAAGCCGTGTTGCTACAACAAAAGATTACATGGTTATGGTTGCTCTTGCATTATCATGTTCTTGGATTGCATATAAACTTGGTAATTTGCTTCCTCCTGTAGGAGATATTATTTCAGCCAGTACCTGGAAAATAATCATAATTACAACAATCGGTGTTATTTTTTCTTTTACAAAATTAAAAAACTATGAAGGAGCAGGTGCATCTAAAATAGGTACACTTATGCTCTATATGCTTATCTGTGTAATAGGGGCAAATGCAGACTTAAGAGAAGTTGTTAAATATCCATTTTTATTTGCTACAGGTTTAACTTGGATAAGCATTCATATTTTAGTGTTAATTGTAATTATGTGGTTGATAAAAGCTCCACTATTTTTTATGGCTGTAGGTTCACAGGCAAATATTGGTGGAGCTGCATCTGCACCTATTGTTGCATCTGCTTTTCATCCAGCCTTAGCATCTGTTGGAGTTATGCTTGGTATTGCAGGTTATATTTTAGGTACATATGCAGCATTGCTGTGTGCATTTCTGCTGAAGCTTGTAAACTGATATTTTATTGTTAGTTGGGAAAACTTAGTTTTGAAATCCTTAGAAATATTGTTCTAAGGATTTTTTTCTATAAAAGAGAATCTGTATACTTCAATCCTTTATCAATAATAGATACAGCTTCATCAATTTGTTCTTTTGTTATGATTAGAGGAGGTGCTATAAATATGAAATCCCATTTTGCAAACAGATAAAGTCCCATATCAAGCAGCCGTTTTCTTAGTTCGTTAGATACATTTTTATTGGAATCGGCAAAACCGGCTAACGGTGTTTTTTTCTTTCTATCTGAAGTTAATTCAATACAGGCCCATAGACCTTTACAGCGAATATCTCCTATTGACGGATGATTTTTCATAAGTTCTAGCAGTTTAGATTCTAAATATTTACCATTAAGTGCAGATTTATCTATAAGGTTTTTCTTATTATATACATCAATATTAGCAATTCCTGCAGCACATGCCAATGCATGACCACTGTATGTTAAACCTCCTATAAACGGTTTATTACAAAAATGATTCCAGATTTTTTTGCTCCAGATCATTGCCCCTAAGGGGACATAGCCTGAAGTCAAACCTTTTGCAGTAGTAATAATATCTGGAATAACATTGTAATGTTCTATGGCAAACCATTTTCCTGATCTTCCCCAACCTGCCATGGTTTCATCAATTACGAGTAAAATTCCATTTTTATCACAAATTTTTCTGACACCCTGTACAAAATTCTTAGGGGGTATTATTATCCCATTTGTGCCGACTATGGGTTCCATGATAACTGCTGCAATAGTTTCAGGCCCGTCAAGCATAATTTGTTCTTTTAAAACTCTCAGAGTTTTTTCACCGCATTCATCTTTATTTTTTGATCCGAATGGACATTTATACGGATAGGGACCAAAAAATTTCACTGCTCCCGGAATTCCTGGCTCGGCAACCCACCTTCGAGGATCTCCTGTTATGCTTATTGCTCCTGCCGTTGCTCCATGGTAAGATCTCCATGCTGAGTAAATCTTATTCCTACCTGTATACCATCTTGCTGATTTAATTGCATTTTCTATAGACTCTGCTCCGCCGTTGGTAAAAAAAACATGGTTTAAATCCCCAGGTGTAACTTCAGATATTTTTTTAGCAAGTAGTGCTTTTGGCTCAGTAGCAAACATGGGGCCTACATAGGTACATTTTGCCATCTGTTCCTTCATTGCATCTAATATGTATTTATTTCCATGTCCTACATTTACATTTAAAAGACCAGAACAGAAATCAATATAGGGCCTTTCATTGTGATCATACATATAAATTCCTTCAGTTCTTTTGATCACTAAATGTCCTGCACTACCCTGCTTGGCCCAACTATAAATAACATGTTCCTGGTCATATTCCTGAATTTGTTTGTAATTCATAGCTATATCCTTTTTGATTTTATGCATAGATTAAAATACAAATACTAAAAGATACTGTTAAATCTAAAACATAAATCTATCATATTTGAAAAACTATTTCAATCAGAACATTCGATGATAAAGATAATATGACCTAACTCAAACTGTCAATTGGAAGTTATTTCAACTTAGACAGATCAAGTTAAGATGTATAAGGAGTAAATTTTATGTGATAATTAATTTAAAAATAGAGCAATTGCGCCCAACATTCCAGCTTTATTACCTAAGTCAGAAGGAATTAAATTTAGATTTTCATATGCTTTAGGGCGAGCATGGTATCTTATTTCTTCTTTCAAAGGTTTGAATAAAATATCTCCGGCATGACTCATGCCTCCACCCATTATTATTGCTTCAGGATCAAATATATTTATTAAGCTTCCAATACCTTTTGCAAGATATTTTACTTCATAATCAACCAATTGTTTTGCAAAATAATCATTTTTTTTTGCTGCATCAAAAATATGTTTTGCTTCAAGTTTTTTGAAATCCATTCCACATAGTTCCCATACAAGATTTTCTTTAGTTAAGCATAATCTGACTTTAGCTTCTCTGACAAGTGCTGCAGAAGAGCAGTAAGCATGCCAGCAGTCAAACTGTCCGCAAGCACAATACTTGCCGGAATTTCCAATTTTCATGCAGCCAATTTCTCCACCACCACCGCTTTTACCTATAACAAGTTGACCATTTGTTATAATTCCGCCACCTATCCCAGTACCTACAGTTATAAAAATAATATCACTGTAATTTTTTCCTGAACCAAAATGAAGTTCTCCTAAAGCAGCTAAATTTGCATCATTTTCAATTTTTGTATCTATATCAATTAATTTATGTAATTTCTCTTTCAGCTGAAAATCTTCAAAACCAGGGATATGCATTAGTTTTGATACTATACCTGTTTTTGAATTAACAGGACCTGGTACACCAATGCCCAAACCTAGCACTTCCTCTTTTGTTCCATAAACTTCATTCAATAATATATTAACTATATCATTAATTTGATCTAGTATTGCATCTTTGCCGGCTTTATTATTTACTCTGTTTTTTTGTTCAGCTAGAATATGTCCCGATTTATTAGTTATACAGGATTTTATATCTGTACCTCCTACATCAATTCCCAATATATATTTTTTCATAGAATACTCCCTAGTAACTAATTTAATGTTCCGAAATGTTTTATAAGGTTACATATAGTATCGAAAAAGAATATTTCAAGAATAGTATATCAAAAATATTTATGGAAAACATGAAAACGAAATATCATATGAAACTTATCAAAAACATTATTATATAATAAAAATCTATTGATATATAAGATCGATATTATTTTTATTAAGTTTATTCATCAATTCAGGTTCAAGTATTGAATCTGTTATAATTTTGTCGATTTTATCTATTGTTGTAAAATTATATAACGCATCCTGATAAAATTTACTGGATTCTGCTATTAAATATATTTGATTTGATATATCAATCATTACATTTTTAGTTTTGCCTTCATCTATATCAAAATTAGATAGATATCCTTTAGTAATATTAATTCCAGCTACTCCAAGAAATAGCTTGTCTACATTAAATTTTTTAATATTATCAATAGTTAAGCTTCCACAGAATACACCAATCTTTGAATGAAAATGACCACCTGTGCAAATAATAGAAATATTTTCTATGCCGGCTAGAATATGTGCAATTTCTAACATATTGGTGATGACAGTTATCTGTAGTCTGCTTTTTTGTATTAATTTTGCAATTTCAAGATTTATACTTGAAGAATCTAATAATATAGAATCTCCATTATTAATTTGTTTAAATCCTAATTCTGCAATTTTAATTTTTTCCCTGTTAATTTTTATAACCCGCGAATTGATGTTAGAGGTTACTGCATGACGTCTGGATGGAATGGCACCCCCGTGAGTTCTCTGAAGTTGATTATTATCTTCAAGTTTTTTTAAATCTTTCCTGATAATTACCTCACTTACCTCAAAAAGTTCACTCAGTGATTTTACATTAACTTCTTTATTTGAATCCAGTATATCTAATATTTTATTTCTTCTTTCTTCAGCAAACATAATTATCTCCAATTTATAATAATAAATATAGCACTAAAACGAAAAAAAACACTTGAAAAACAACAAAACGAAACTATATGTAATAGTACGAAATGCAATAAATGGAGAAAATTGGATTATGAATGGTATAATATGTGACATTGAAAAATTTGCGATACATGATGGTCCCGGTATCAGAACTGTTATTTTTCTTAAGGGATGCCCTTTAAGATGTAAATGGTGCAGTAACCCGGAAACTTTAATTAAAGAACAGCAAATATATTATAATTCAAAAAAATGTATTAATTGTAGTTCATGTATAAAAAAATGTCATGTTGAAGCTATTAGAATGGTTGATGAAAAAATTTCTATTGACAGAAATATATGTGATGTTTGTGAAAAGTGTATTGATGTGTGTCCTGTAAAGGCCTTATCTAAAGTAGGGAAAGAAATTTCAGTGAGTGAATTATTTGATGAAGTCAGAAAAGACGAAACATATTTTAGAAATTCTGATGGAGGAGTAACTATTTCAGGTGGAGAAGTTCTAATGCACAGCAAGTTTGCTGTGGAATTTTTAAAGAAATGTAAAGATGAATATTATCATACTGCTATAGAAACAAGTGGTTATGGAAACTTTGAAGATCTTAAAAAAATATCAGAAGTGACAGATTATATAATGTTTGATATTAAACATACCATTGAGAATGATCATAAAAAATTGACTGGTGTCAGTAATAAAATAATTATCGAAAATTTAAGAAAAATATCTGAATTTTCTAAAAAAATAATAATTCGCATACCTTTAATTCCTGGTTTAAATGATTCTGAGGAAAATATAATAAATACCTGTTTACTTGCTGAAGCCTGTAAAATAGATGAAATTGATTTGCTTCCATATCATGAAATGGGGAGAGAAAAATATAGACAATTAGAAAAAGATTATCCTTTAGCTGGACTAAAGAAAAACTTAGATGAGAATATTGAAAAACTTAAAAAAATTATTGAATGTTATAATATAAAATGTGTTGTCGGAGGTTGAAAAAATGAATAACGATTATGAATTAAAAAATAGTAGAATAATAAAACTTAAAGAATCAGCTGTTAAAAGTGTTCCAGGTGTTTGTATTGAAAGAGGTCGTCTTGTAACTGAAGCATATAAAAAATACACTGCCGAATCAGTTTATATAAAACGGGCAAGGTCATTGGAAATGATTCTTGAAAATATGTCTATCTATATTAAGGACGGAGAGTTATTAGTTGGTAATCAAGCAAGTGGAGAAAGAAGAGCTCCTCTATATCCAGAATATGCTGTAGAATGGATGGAAGATGAAATAAAAGAAAAAGGAAATTTCAACCATCGTGATGGCGATAACTTCTATCTGCCTGAAAAGGATAAAACAGAACTTTTTGAAATTATTGAATTTTGGAAAGGGAAAACGTTAAGAAAAAAATGTTATGCACAGATGCCTGAAGAAATGAAGAAAGCATCTGAAGTTAAAGTTATTCATGGTGAAGGTAATATGACATCAGGAGACGGACACATTGTTCCTGACTTCGAAAAAGCTCTTAAACTTGGCTTAAAAGGTATTATTAGAGAAGCAGAAGAAGCATTGAAGAATGTAGATATAACTCTGTATGGCGGATACAATAAGATTGATTTTTTAAAAGCCGTAATAATTGTGAATAAAGCCGTAATTAAATTTGCTCGCAGATATTCAGACTTAGCTGATCAGCTTATTAAAAATGAAAGAAATCCAGAAAGGAAATCAGAACTGCAGAGAATATCTTTAAATTGTAAAAATGTACCTGAAAATAGTCCAGAGAATTTTTGGGAGGCAATTCAGATGAGTTGGTTTATTCAACTTGCTATTATAATGGAGAGTAACGGACATTCCCCATCATTTGGAAGAATGGATCAGTATTTATATCCATTTTATAAGAAAGATATTGATAATGATAAAATTGATAGAGATTCAGCAAAAGAACTTTTACAGTGTCTATGGGTAAAACTGTATTCAATACTTAAAGTAAGGCCAACTTCTCATTCCGGTTTTGGTGCAGGTTATCCAACATACCAGAATGTAACTATTAGCGGTTCGAACTGGGATACTTCTGATTCAACTAACGAATTAAGTTATTTAATACTTGAAAGTGTTGCGGAAACTAAGCTTACACAACCTAATCTTTCAGCTAGATTTCACTCTAATACACCTGAAAGATTTATAAGAGAATGTGCAAAAGTTATAGCACTAGGTTTTGGAATGCCGGCTATACACACAGACGAAATTATAATACAATCATTACTTTCTAAAGGAGTATCTTATAAAGATGCTTATAATTATTCTATGGTAGGATGTGTTGAAGTAGCTGTTCCTGGCAAATGGGGTTATAGATGTACCGGCATGTCGTTTATTAATTTTGTAAAAACAATTGAACTTACCTTGAATGACGGTTATGACAAAAGAACTGGCTATACATTATATTCAGGGAACGGAAAGTTGGAGGATTTTGGAAGTTTCGAAAAATTATGGGAAGTATGGAAAAGAAATATTTCATATTATGTAAAACTTCTTATAGGACTTGATGCTCTTGCAGATACTCATTTGGAAGAATTTCCTGATATTTTTTGCTCATCATTAGTTGATGATTGTATAAAAAGAGGAAAAAGTGTAAAAGAAGGCGGAGCAGTATATGATATAATTTCTGGACCACTTGTAGGTATTGCCAATGCTGCAAATTCTCTTTATGCATTGAAAGAAGCTGTTTATAACAAAAAAATATTATCTGCAGAAGAAATTAGTGAAGCGCTTGACTGTAATTTTGAAGGAATGGAAGGAGAACGTGTAAAAAATATACTTTTGAATCTGCCTAAATATGGTAATGATAATGATGATGTGGACGGCATGGCAATTGAGCTATTAGAAGATTATTCAAAAGAAATGAGCCAATATAAAAATTTGAGACATGGAAGAGGTCCTGAAGTTGCCAGTTACAGTTTATCAACTTCAGGTATTTCATCTAATGTCCCTATGGGATGTGTAACTGGGGCTACGCCTGATGGACGTAAAGCATATACACCGGCTGCAGAAGGGGCATCTCCTACTCAGGGGACGGATACTCAGGGGCCAACAGCAGTTTTTAATACAATTGCTAAACAGCCAACACTGTTGATGACAGGTGGTCAGTTATTAAACCAGAAATTTTCACCTGAGCTTATTAAAACACCTGAACAGTTTAACAAGTTTATCTGTTTGATAAAATCATTCATACAGAAAAAATGCTGGCATGTTCAGTTTAATATAATTGATACAAAAACATTACGTGCTGCTCAGACACATCCTGAAGAACATAGAGATGTAATAGTCAGGATAGCAGGTTATTGTGCTCAGTTTATTACTCTTGATCCAACAACTCAGGAAGATATTATTGCCAGAACAGAGCAGTGTTTGTAATGTAGCTTTAAGTATTAAATTTTAGGTTTTAAGTAAAACTGAGAGATTTAATATTTCCAATTTTGTGTAATTTAAAAAGTAAGTAGATAATGATTTATAATTGTATATAAATATTGTTTTAAATTTTATGATGTTAAACTTAAAACCTAACACCTAGAGTCTAAAACTATTGATTGGAGAATTAAAAATGATTTATATGTTAGATACAGCTGATTTAGAAGCTATTAAAAGAGGGAATGATTTATTTCCTATTTCCGGAGTAACAACTAATCCTAGTATAATAGCAAAGGAAAATAAAGCCTTTTTCGAAATAATGGATGGAATAAGGAGTATAATTGGTAAAGAAAAAATGATTCATGCTCAAGCTGTTGGTAAAACAGCAGATGTAATAGTAAAGGAAGCTGAATATCTGAATAAAAGGATTGGTGGAAATCTCTATGTAAAAATTCCTGTTTTTCCAGAAGGTATTAAAGCTATGAAAATAATGAAAGAAAAAGGAATTAATACTACTGCTACAGCTATTTTAACATCTCAGCAGGCATTGATGGCGGCTGAAGCAGGAGCAGAATATTTGGCACCATATATCAACAGAGCTGATGATATATGTGATGACGGAATAAAAATTGTATCTGAAATAGTAGAGCTTTTAGGAGTAGGTGGTCTAAATAATGCTAAAATACTTGGAGCTTCATTCAAAAATGTAAAACAGGTACATGAAACAATTTTAAATGGAGCTAAATCTGTTACTGTAAACCCTGAAACATTTGAAAGATTATTATATCACCCTTTGACTGACTGGAGTATTGATCAGTTTGATAAAGACTGGCAAAGTGTTTATGGGGATAAATTAACTTTTGATCTCTGATTTAATATTAATAATATATTATACTTTTTAAGTTGCATATTTGATAATATGCAACTTTTTCTTTATTAAGAAATATGATATAAATTACAATGTATTTGATTGTATTTTTTAGATATTTCCTTAAATTAAAATATTTTTTAATGTTAATAAATAAACATAAGGTTTGATATGGATGGTAGCGAGATTAATGCAAAACCGTCAGGTTTATCTATTTTTGGTTCATCTCTGTTAGTGCTGGGAAATGTTTTAGGGGTAGGAGTATTGGCATTGCCCATAACAGCGGGATTAGGCGGTTTTATACCATCACTTGTAGGAATAGTATTGCTCTGGTTTGTGATGTTTCTTGCAGCCCTTCTCATTGCATATAGAATTGACCCTACGAAGAAAAATTTTGACATTCCCTCTTTTTTTCAGAGAGAACTTGGTACTACTGCCAAATGGTTGGCTATTGCTTGTAATTTAGTCATTTTGTACGGAGTACTTGTTGCATATTTGAGTGGAATAACAACTATGATTGCTGCACTTTTTCCATCGTTAGCAAGCTATAGTATAATAGTGCTAGTTGTTTACTTTTGTCTTGCTGTCAGCCTTATTATTTTTGGATTGGGTGTACTGCGTAAAGGAATGTTTTTCCTTATGCTTGTGTTGTGGACATGCTTTATTATAATGCTTGCCACAGGACTCACTCATTTTGATGTAAAGAATTTGTATTTTTCATCATGGATATTTTTGCCTATATGTCTTCCTATAGCTGTATCTACCTTCCACTTTCATAATATTATTCCTACTGTTTCTGAAACACTTAATTATAATAAAAAAGCTACTTACAAAGCTATTTTTATCGGTGTTTTTATTGGTTTGATAATAAATTTAACATGGGTAACAGTTGTCCTCGGTACGCTTCCACAAAATGATGCTGGTACAATGAGTATAGTTTATTCAAACATTCATGGATGGGCCGCTAATGTTCCTATGACTGAGCTTCTTAAAAATCATTATTTTACGATAGCAGGTTTAATATTCAGTATAATAGCTGTAACATGTTCTTTTGCTGCTAATGGTGCAGGGCTATTCGGGTTTATAAGAGATTTATTTTCTACATATTTCAAAACAGATAACAAACTGCTTGTAAGTTGTGTGGCTTTCCTGCCGCCATTACTGATTACACTTATTTATCCAAATCTGTTTTTAAGTGCACTGTCAATTGTAGGAGGAATAGGGGAAGATATACTGTTTGCTGTATTACCTGCAATAGTTATTATGAAAATAGCTCATATTATATACAAAAAGAAGGGTGCTGTCAGAACTGCAAGAATTATTGGTTTTTGTATGTTTATAATTGGAATGTTTGTTTTGCTTTATGTCTTGGGACAGAAGTTTGATCTTATTACATTAGCACCGCATTTAGTAAAATAGCTCTGTATAAATATTGTTTTGTAATGGATGCAGTTGAAAATATTTCCAACTGCATTTCATATACTATATTTAAATAATATAAGTTTTTTGAGTCATTAGTTATTGAAGAAATTATTAATATTATTGATTAACTTATCAGCCGATTTATTTAGATCTTCTTTTGAATTATTGTCATTTGAATTTTTATTATTATTGTCTTTTGATAATGATGATAAAAAATCTTTACCAGCTTTATTCAGTTCACTGCCAATATTTTTTGCACCACTTTTAGAGTGTTGTAAAATATTAACTATATTACTGCTTAGTAATGCCGGTATCAGTCTATTATAATTTGGTTTAGGATTATTAAGTGTCCCGCCTATCTGAATAGGCAGATAAATACCAGTTATCTGAGTTTTTGTACTTAAATTCAGATCATCATTTCTGCTGATATAACCGGTAATGTTTAAATTATTAACAGCACTGTAGGAACTTCCTATAAAATGAAATTTCTTAATATTAACGTTGCCGTTATTCATCGTAATGTCAGCAATTCCGTTTTCAAATTCAAGGGTTTTTATCTTTTTGGCTGTTTCAGCCGAATTGCTTAGCAAATTCATCGCCTTTGCTTCTTCCTGATCTGAAGGTTTTATATATTCACTTGAATCAGCTATTACATTGATTGGTAACAGTATTATCTTGCCTACAGAGTTATTCAACAGTTCTGCAGGTATATAAACATCAGTAACTTTCATGTTTAGTTTTCCAGACAGTGTTTTAAATAGATTAGGAGATTGGATATCAGGGCCGTTTGCAGTAAAGGTTATATCGTTAATTTCGCCATTGGAGTTTTTATAGCTACCTTGAACAAAGTTTTGGAAGAATGGTTCAAGTGGAAGGTTTTTTAAATATCCATTTATAACAAATGGAATAGTATTATTTGTTTCATGTGACTTAAATATAATTTCTAATGGAGAGACATTATTACCTAATATTAACTGAGTATTTAAATTTAGTAGTTTAGGAAAGGTTTTATTATTCAATTCAGCTGTTATTTTTCCCTGTATTTTTCCTGTCAATTCGTTACTGTTTTGCGAACTTGAAACATTACCGAGAAACTGAATTAAACCTTTTCCAGATGTTTTGAAATATGGAATTTCCATATTTAGGTTACTTATTTTTGTTGTATTAATCTTATTTGAATTTTTCTTAGTAACTTTATAAGTAAAATTGAAATTCTTTATTTTTATATTGTTTAAGTTTAAAATAGGAAGTTCAGTTTTTTGTTTTGATTCTTCATGTGTATCTGAAGCTGGTTCAGGCAGATCATTTACAGTTATTTCTTTTGCCTTGATTTTACTTTCTGCTACTATATAAGTATTATCTAAGTTAAGGCGATTGATTGTTATTTTATTGTTTATCAGGTCAAATATATTGAAAAGACATTCGAATTTTTCAACTTTGACGTCGAGTTTGTTTTTCTTTTTAATTATAAGGTCGTTCAGTGTAATACTGGATTTGAACGGTGAAACTTCTATTTGGCTTACAGTAATATCAGCTCCCATCGATTTACCGATATATGGTATTATATAAGATTTAAGAAATGAAGAACTTGTTGCGATAAAATAAGCGGCGATTATCAGTATTATCAATATTACAATAATGACTGATAATATCTTAAAAATTTTTTTCATTATGATTTCTTTCAGTTTATGGTTATTTTTGATCAAAGTATAGTGTTTATTGAATTTTATGCCAATAAGTCAGCATCGCCAGATGAATAAATATAAAAAACAGGCGGCATATTAATTGTGTTATTTTCAATTATTTTGAAAAATCCATCTGTATTTTCAATATTGGGTACATTTGTACCCATAAATACAGCAGCAGAGTCTTTTGAAGTTTGCTGTAAAGTTACAGAAAAATCTTCTGAAATTATAACTTTTGCTGAAGCAGGTATTCTTGATTCGCTTATCATGTTGTCTAAATCTTTTTTTGCATTGGTAAAGTATTGTGCTTTATCTACAATTCTTATTATTCTTATTGAAATATCTTTCCACAATGGGTTAGATACAAGTATATATGCTAAAATCAGCATTAGTGATCCATTTTTACGACCTCTCCACCATATATCAATATATTTGCCAAAAGGTATAATAGGGTCATCTATATTGTCAGGTTTTTTGAATATAATAAAACTTTTATCCAGGTCGGAAATCATATTAAGGTGTCTTATAAATGGTTTTTTTCTGAATCGATTGGTTGGACAGCCTAAGATGATAATGTTTGGTTTTATAGGTCCAATAGAGTGTGCCTGAAGAAAATTTGATAATCCTTCATCAAAGCTTTTAGATACAACTACTTCGGGAAAAACTGAATAAAAATTATTAAATATGAGAAAGTCGTTCAATCTGGTTATTTTTTCTTCTCTTTCTGTTTTCAGTTTAGAAAATTTACCTTCTATAAACTCTACTACAGAAACTACACCTTTATGTCCTTCAAAGTTTACTGCAAATTTTAACATTGAAAGTCTGTCTTTTCTTTCATCAAGATTTCCGGTCAATACAGCAATGCTTGGACGCCAGTTTTTAGGATTGAAAGGCATAGCGGACAGCTTTATCAAATTATTTCTAATTCTGGAATAGACAAAACCTCTTCGTGCATCTCCAAAGCTTTGTGTCAGTTCCTGCCTTCTAGCTATTAAAAATATTAATGTGAAAAAAATCATTGCAATTATTGCTGCCGATAAGGATATAAGAAAAGAGAGTATAATGCATATAACTGTACCTGCTAAAGCTATCGACCAGTGGAAATATTTGAATTTAGGTCTGAATGATGGATTACCCCCAAAACTTTCAACAAAAGCAGCCATGTTGATCATACCATAAGTATAAAGGAAAAACATCGATACAATTTCTGCAATAACATTAAGAGGGTCTTTACCTGTATGGTCTGTTATTTGCAGGCCTGCCCATGTTAGAACTGCAATAGATATAATCAAAGTCAGTAATAGTGCTCTACGTGGTTCACTACTTGATAAGCTTCTTTTAGAAAATGGTAATAATCCAGGAATAATTTTATCTTTAGATAATGCTCTAAGTATCCTGGGAGCTCCTAAAAAAGAGCCTATTGCACTGGATAAAGTAGCACAAAATACACCTAGTACGACTAGAAAACCTAAGCCGAATACAGCATTGTCCACAAGACTCATAAAAGGATGATTGATTAATATATCACGCGAAAATGCTGATCCGCAGATAAATATTTCAACAGCATAAACTACAGTTGCAATCCCTATAGCATAAAAGGTGCCTACGGTAACAGAATGTCCTGGGTTTTTCAAGTCTCCTGACATATTTACTCCGGCCATAATACCTGTAACTGCTGGGAAAAAAATAGCGAACATTATAAAAATAGGAACACCTTTTACTGCATTTCTGTTTGCTATTAAGTTGGTTAAATTCATTTTGCCGGCTGCACCGAACATAAAGACCAAGATTGACAATATTAATATTACAAATATGAAAGTTTGTGCTTTTATAGCCCATTTTGCCCCGCTCCAAGTTAACAAAAAAAGAACTATACAGGTTACTAAAGCTATCCATAAGTACATAGGTGTTAAATGAGGTAATGTACCAAGTAAAGCTTCTGTAAATCCTATTATGTAAAATGGAACAGACAGGGCTTGTGCAAAAAATAAAGTTATACCGATGGCACCGCCAAACCCTGCCCCCAATGAGCGTGAAATTAAAAAATAGGCACCTCCTTCATGTACCTGTGTATTTGTAGAAATAGCAGCAAGCGAAAAAGCTGTGCAAAGTGTGATGCTTTGAGCAGCTATAAGAACTATAAAAGTATTTATTATTCCTATATTTCCAATGACAAAATTGAACCTCATGAACATGATAGGTCCAAAAATTGTTAATATTGAAGGAATAAATACACCGGTAAAAGTTCCGAATTTGTGTGAAGTTTGTAATTTATTGATTTTCATTTTATAAAATTATGATTACGAAAATTAGCAGAAATGTATTATGCGGAACAAAAGTTGAAAAGTCAAATAAATAAAAAGTAAATTGAAAGTTTATGCCAAATTATTTAAAGCCGATTTTCAATTTTAAAGTTATTATATTTGTATTATTTTTCCGCTTATAGTTAATGTTTTTGGCAAGATTTTTAACAAGATGTATACCTAGTCCGCCAACTTTCATATCCTTTAGAGGAATGTCTAATTCAGGAGGAGGGTGTTCAAGAACATTAAATTTTTCTCCGTCATCTTTTATTGTAATTTTTATACTGTCTTTGGAAGTTGCGATGCCGACAAATATTTCATGCTTTTTATCATCAGCATAACCATGTCGAATAGTATTCGTAATAAGTTCTTCTACAATTAATGTTATATTATAAATACTTTTATTTGATAAGCCTAATTTTACTAAATATTTTCTTATAGCTTTATTTAGAAATTTGAGCTCACTTAAGTCATTTCTAATAATAAAGTCTGTTATTTCATTCATATAAAATCACGATATAATTTATGTAAAAAGTCTAATAACTAATTAAATAATATACTATAAATATCTGAAATATAAATAATATTCTATAAT
>DASCNA010000254.1:0-3826 GCA_036011305.1 Victivallales bacterium | reverse complement strand
GCTGAGGAGGTTTTATAAATTTCTTGATGGAAAGTAGCCCGGCAAAATTACTCAAAAGGATATAAGAGATTATATGTCTTTTTTAGCAGCTGAAAGGAATAGATCCGCCTCTTCTCAGAACCAGGCTTTCAATGCAATTTTGTTTGTTTATAAAAATGTTATGCATAAAAACCCCGGTGATCTATCTCAGACATTAAGAGCAAAAAAAAGGGTAAATCTGCCTGTAGTTATGACACAGGATGAATGTTTCCGTGTTATTGACACATTGGACGGTATTTATAAACTTATGGCAAGGTTGATATACGGAGGAGGGCTGAGGCTGGCTGAATGTATAAGATTACGTATTCAGGATGTTGATTTCCAGCGTCAGGTTTTAACTGTCCGAGGAGGGAAGGGCGACAAAGACCGTGAGACTTTACTTCCTTCAAGTACTGTAGATGAATTGAATTCACATCTTATAGATATTCGTAAACTGTTTGAAATGGACAGGGAAAACAACATAGCCGGAGTTAAGCTGCCTGGTGGATTGAATAGAAAATATCCAAATGCCGGGAATGAGTGGAAATGGTTCTGGCTTTTTCCTTCATTAAAACTGAGTGTCGATCCGAGAACCGGTGTGGTAAGACGGCACCACGTTCTTCCGAATACATTACAGAAAAGGATTAAAAATGCAGTAGATAAAAGCGGGATCATTAAAAATGCCTCTGTTCATACTTTCAGACACAGCTTTGCTACACATCTGCTTGAAGCTGGATATGATATCAGAACTATACAGGAACTATTGGGGCACAGCAATGTACAGACCACAATGATCTATACACATGTTGCCAAAAAAAATAAGCTTGGCATAATAAGTCCGCTGGATAGATGATATATTATTTTAGATTTTAGATTTTAGATTTTAGATTTTAGATTTACTGATTACTGATTACTGATAAATAATTGTCTGTTTTACAATTGGATACCAGAGATAAGTCCAGGTTTCTGATAATCTCTTTCCACCAAGTGTAAGGTAGCACATTATATTAATAGGTTGTGAGAGTGGATTTTTATTATCTGGTTTTACATAAAAGAATGCAAGCCACGAATCTGTTTTTTTACAATATCTGATATGAGGTTTTTTAGATAACTTTGCAGAACCCTGAATATTGATTATCGGGGTGATTTCTGATTTAATATTTAATTTTTTTAAGTTGCTCCCTGAGAATGATACAAGAAAAAAAGTTTTATCTTTTGAGTAAAATTTACCATGCCAATAGTTATTTACATGGGCGGTAGTTTCAGGAGGTGTTTCAAGTGAGCAATTTATTGTGTAGTTAAAATTGTATGGTTTTCCAACTTCAGGCTTATTATCAGGTATCCAGAAAGTATTAACATTATCTGTAAACTCTATGTTAGTAGGGAGAGTTACCAGCCTTACATTACCGGGGCCTGTTTCTATTTCAGGTTCTATCCATACATTAGCATCGAGATAGTATCGGTTGTGCCAGTCTACATAACTTGTAAATTTCCTATTTCTTTGAAGAAGGCCAAAGTAGTTCAGTTTTTTGAAATGTCTATACGAGTCAATTGCTGCTTTACCTACATAGTTTACCAACGGCTGCCAGTAGTAAACCTTATCTCCGGACATTATTAACCCGTCTGAGTTATGATCTTCCGGCCTGTATTGTCCAAAGTTGAAATGTGTGTTTTTATCATACCAGAACAGACTGGTTATCGGGGCGAATCCAACTTGTGATACGTGACTTTTAAGTATAATTGTTGATTTGATATTAAGTTTCATTATTTTATCGCAGGTAAGTTTGAATTCGTATGCTCCTGTAACGCTTTTTCCATTGAGGAGGGCATAGAAAGTCAATTCTGAAGAATTATTATCAGGTTTAACAATCCAGAAATCTGTAAAGTCCGGAAATTCTTCTGCTGCATTCTCTAATACAGTATTGAGAGATATGGCTCTTAAAGAAAGTCCGAAGGTAGCTCCCGGAGGAACAGGGCGAAAATAGGAAGCACCCTGGAATATTAGAAGAGGATCATTTGTTTTAGATGAGAGTATCTGAAAACCTGAATAGGCTTTTGGAAGTGAAGCCGGCGGTATTTTTGAGTTCCCATAGTTGAAGTTATCTGCATTAAACTGAATTTTTTTGGATTTACCATCATCTACTTCATAGAAATTAACTGCAAGATTATAGTTTCCCACCATGGGCATGAACGCAAGATAATATGAATACTTATTGTTTTTCCAGAGTCCTTTATCCTTATTGTACTGAACCTGCTGCATATGACTGTAGGTTGCCGAAGTAACCTGTTTGGGTATTTGAATTGTATTAGGGGTATAAGTGGTTTTAGCTTTTTGAACTGCCAGATTTAGAATATAATTGAAGTTTATTTTTTCGCTATTATCAGAAGCTGATGCGTATGATATAAAATTTATGAAAAGTAAAACAGAAAAAGAATATGCGGCTAAAATTTTAACTTTATAAAATTTTCTATTCATCTCATTAATTCCTTTAGTGTGTGGGTAAGATTTTTCTAATGGATAATTTGTTATACATGATTAAAGTATAGAATTTATCCAGTAAAATGGTAGAGCTCTTTATCCTTAAAGGGCCGAAAATCGAGTGTACTGTCATATACCTTTGAGTATTGCTGATATCCAGGGTGGGCGGACGGCTAAGGATAGCCGTCCCTACCTTGCCAGCAATAGGGCCAATTTTCATATTCATCTGCTAATCCTGCCCGAACAGGATTCATGGAAATATAATGTTCTTTTTTTGAGTAAGACTCATCTGTTCTAAGTCTGTGATCAAAAAAATTTCTCTGCCATTTAATAGTGCATCTTTTAGCTATATATCTTTTCCAGTTTTTTATTGTATGATGCATGTCAGGACTATATGTAAAGCTTACTAAGCCATGAATATGATCTGGCATTAGGAGAAAATAATGGATCCACCATTTTTTAGAACTTTGGTAGTACATTGCCGAATCTTTAATTTTGATATAGACTTCTTTTTTACATAATTGGTTAATACCTTTAGGATATGTGCAAATTGTTATAAAATATATTGAAGTGAGACTTACCCAGTCTGGAATTCGGTGGTGCAAGTTTTTTCTAACAGGTAATTTGTTATCCATGACTAAATTATAGAATTTATCCGGTAAAATGGTAGGGCTCTTTATCCTAAAGAGCCGAAAATCGAGTATACCATCATATACCTTTGAGTATTGCTGTTATCCCTGGTGGGCTGACGGCTAAGGATAGCCGTCCCTACCTTGGCGGCAATAAGAGGAATTTTCATGTTACTGATATTTTACAGACTGTGATCGTACGGGATACCAAAAATAGCTCCATGTTTCTGTCACTGCTTTATTATCCAGAGTTAAATAGCATTTTATATTTATTGCTTTAGTAAGTGCATTTTTATTATCAGGTTTTACATAGAAACTGGCAATCCATGAATTAATATCTTTACAATATGTGACAATAGGGGTTCCGCTCACTTTTGCTGGACCGATAATGCTGATATTAGGAGTAATTTTGGCCTTACTGTAAATATTCGACAATTCGCCGTCTGAGAATGATACAGAAAAGAAATAGCCTTTGTTATTATATACAGAGGATTTAAATAAGCCTTCCCAAAAATGATTTACATTGGCTGTGGATTGTGATGGTTCATTTAAAGAAGTATTTACAGTGTAATTAAAATCAAAAGGTTTTCCAACTTCAGGTTTTTTGTCGGTTATCCAGAAAGTATTTACATTATCTGTGTATTGTGTTTTTGTCGGTAATATCACAAGTCGTACATTCCCTGTATTCTTCTTCTTATCA
>DASCNA010000253.1:0-15987 GCA_036011305.1 Victivallales bacterium | reverse complement strand
TTGCTGATACTGTATTTTTAAGAAATATAAAAATTAATACCTATTATTATTCAAGTGATCCGGTTGTAAGTCGTATACCAGATATATATGCTGAAAAACTGTCAGGAAGCAGTATTACAAAAACTATCACTGCATCTTTGGCGGCAGGAGTAATGCAGTCAATGAAAACAGGAGATGATAATATATCTTTCTGGACAAAAGCATGGCATGGACTTACTGCAACTGTAGGAGTAACTATTAATGTGGCCAGTGCAGCTCTAAAGATTACGGATAGTGCTGTTTCATCAGCTTCAAGAGTAAATAGTTCTATTAATAAAGTCAATTCGACTATTAATAAATTTTAGTTCAAATACTTGATAATGTTATCATGTATGATAACATTATAATAGGTGATTAATATGAAATGGTCAATTGAATTTTATAGTGAAAAAGTAAAAAAAGAGATATATCAATTTCCAGAAAAAATTCAGGCAAAATTGATTGATATTATGGATATAATGATTGAATTAGGTCCAAATCTTGGAGAACCATACACAAAGCCCTTATCTAAAGGTTTATTTGAAATAAGAGCTAAAGGCAGAGAAGGAATTGGTAGAAGTTTTTTTTGTTATAAAAAGGGTAAAGTTATTATTATTTTACATTCATTTATTAAGAAAACACAAAAAACGCCTAAAAAAGAAATGGATATAGCTTTAAAAAGAATGATGGAGGTTAAAAATGTTTAGACCTAAATTTGATGATTTTAAAAGAGAGGCTTTAAGAAATACTAAAGTTCGAACTGAATATGAAAAATTAAAAGTTACACATGAACTTAGAAAAAATTTAATAAAAATGAGAATGGAAGCTGGTTTAACTTTAGAAGATCTTGCAAGTGTAATGAATACCAGTAGAAGTAATTTAAGCAGGCTGGAAAGCATTGAATATTTAAAAGAACATTCACCAAAGTTATCCACGATTAAGCATTATGCTGAAGCCTGTGGAAAACATCTCAAAATTGAGTTTGTATGATTCTTTTAAATATTTTTCACAACGGGTAAAACTAAGAATATTTCTTAGGAAGTTCAGGGAAATTTTTCTCTTTAGTTGGCTCCCATTCCAATAGTGGATTTTCAATTTCATTGTATAGGTTTAATTTTTCTTGCTTTCTAGTTAAATAATCATCTGTATTCATTCCCCAAATCTCAACATATGTTTCGGGGCAAGTATCACGAAGAATATAGTCAGGCGTAAAATTCTTTGTATCTATATATGATATATCTTTAATGAAATCTCTTTTAGACTCTACAAGATAATTTCCAAAAGAATACTCGTGGTATGAATCAAATGTCAGTAGATTTTTATCTAAAGTTAGAATATCAAAATTTATTCCAACACAAGTTAGGATACAGCTTTCATTTTTAAAATATCTTCTTCCAACTTGTAGTATGGCAATATCATAGCCTTCCAGCTTTTCATCATTAAAAATTCTATGACTTGAAGAATTATCTATGTTTTTATAAGCATCATTATTAACATAAATAGGTTTATCTAAACCTTTAATCTTAAGCTTATAAACACTTTTATGCTTAACTAAATATTCTATAGAGCCGATAATTATAGGGTATTTTACTTTAGTTGCTGGAATATCTTTATTCTTGAATCCTGGGTTGAGTGAAAAAAGCACATCTTTTGCCGGCATATCATCTATAATTGATTCAGAGTTATTTATAATATGGTAAAATATTTTGAATGCATGGCTTATTGAGTTATTCTTATCTGGCCTGTAATAATGTAAATTTGCCATGGTATAAAGATATTTAAGATAAGCTCCTAAAGAAGTTGACGACCTTGTAGGCCTATGGGTAAGGAAACTGCGCTCTGACGCAATACTGAAATTTTCATAAAATATTATACTTGAGTAATGGTTTCTAATAATAATCTATCCATTTTATTATAGCCAATATTTTTAAGAGAATGCCAGACAACACCACATTTACTTAATAAATATTCAGTCTTATCATTTAATACTTCGAAATATGTAGTGTTGAGTTGATCAAATAATCCCAAATGTGTTAATATATCTCTAACATAAGTGTTCATTTTAGGATCATCATATAAGGCAAAAATTTTATCAAAGAAATCATCCAAATTTAATTTTTGAATACCAAGAAAAAGATATTTATCTACAACAATATCTGATAACTTTTCTTTTTTGAAATTATACAGGTGGTATATTTCGTTTTTTAAATTTGTTTTATTATATAATGCAAGAATTCCTTTGGCTGTTGTGTCTATATAAGACAATTCTGCTTTATCAATTAACGAATTAATAATACCTGTTTTAACAAATGCTTTCAGCATAATAAAAAAGGCATTCGTAGAGATGTTTTCCTGAAAACCACCGTTTTTTGTATTAAAAACTAAATTACCCAATCTAAATATGTTGGTATTTAAATCTCTTTTTCTTGCCTCTATAACTGCATTTTCTGCTTCATATTTTGTTTTAATATAATTGTTGGGATATTTCTGTTTTAACTTTTCTTGAGTATCATATTCGGACAGAACATAAAAACTATGGCTTTCTATATGCCCCTGCTCGACAACATCTCTTGTTGAGATATAATTCAGGTCTTTTTTTATTCCTTCTCCAGCAAATTGAAGTAGGTTAAGTGTAGATTGCAAGTTTGAAGCATAATACTTTGAGTACTCTCCATAATGGCTTACGTTAGCAGCAGCATGAATAATAACATCAATTTTATCTGATAAATTTTTATGATCTTCAGATGTAAGGCCAAGCTTCGGTTTTTCCAAATTAGAATTAAGAATATGTATTCTTTTGGAAAAGTCTTCAGCTTCAACTAATAAAGTTCCAAAATAATATTTTAGTTTATGTTTCAATCGACCTTCTGATTCCCTCTGGTCTTTACCCCTTACTGTCAGGTAAATATTTGCATTAGTGGTTGTATAAATATAATAAATCAAATAGCTTCCCAGATAGCCTGTTCCACCAGTTAAGAGTATGTGTTTATAATTATTTTCAGTGCTAAGATCAATATTTTCATATTGATTGATTCTTTCTGTGTATTCTGAGATAATCTTCTTATAGTCTTCTGTTTCTTTGTATTTTGAAACTTCTATATCCATATTCCTTATTTCAACTTTAAGGTTGTCCAGACTTTCTTTTAAATTTATTGTTTTGCGTTTTAGCTGTTTTGATAGAGATTTTGGACTTTGAAACTCAAAAATGCTGTTTATACTGATATCAAAATCTTTTTGAAGCTCCGATACTGCTGTTATTGCTTTAAGAGAGTTACCTCCTGATAAAAAGAAGTTATTTATCCGTCCAATTTTTATTCCCAGTATGTTACTCCATACATTACAGATAATGTTTTCACTGTCATTAACAGGAGGAAGATATTCTCTTACTGTAAATTCTTCTTTATATTGCTCAAGTTTTATTGTATCGACTTTCCCGTTTGCCGTTATTGGTATTTCATCTATTTCAATAAATGATGACGGAATCATATAGTCCGGAAGTGTTTTAGCTAATGTTCTTTTAAGTATATTTATGTCAAAATCTTCTTTTTTTGTATAAAAGGCGCACAAGTATTTCTGTCCATCACTGCTAGTTCTGGCAATTACAGTATTTCCTCTTATGTACGCACAGGATTTAATTTTATTTTCTATTTCGCCAAGCTCTATTCTATATCCTCTAACCTTTACCTGGAAATCTTTTCTTCCTAAAAATTCTATATTGCCATCTGGAAGCCATCTTCCCAGATCTCCGGTTTTATATAGCCGGTCATAGCCATTTTTACCTTGCTCTTCAGTTGCAAACGGATTTGTTATAAATTTTTCTTTTGTAAGCTGTTCTCTATTCAGGTAACCTTTTGCAAGGCCAATGCCTGATATACAGATTTCGCCCGAAAAACCAATTGGTTTAAGTTTATTTGAGTTATCAACAATATATACTTTGTAGTTTGAAACCGGTTTTCCTATTGGAATGTTATCATATTTCTTATCTACTCTAAACGTTGTTGCAAGGATTGTTGTTTCTGTAGGTCCATATGCATTAACAATATTATATTTTTGGGGCAGGTAATTCTTAAGCTTATCTCCACCAATTAACAATGTCTTTAGATGTTTTATATCAGTCCTCATAAATATCTCTGCAAATTGAGTTGGAAGGAAAGATACAGTTATCTGATTATTATTGTAATAGTTATTAAGCTGTCCAAGATTGAGTTTGATTTCATCTGGAATAATGTGTAGAGATGCCCCAGCCAAAATGGTGGGGAAAATTTCCCACACGGATGCATCAAAGGCAACTCCTGCATACTTAGTGCAGTTGTCATTCTCTGTAACATTAAATTCTTTTATGTGCCACATGCATATATTTATTAATGATATGTGTTTTATTATAACACCTTTTGGTTTTCCTGTAGAGCCGGATGTATAAATTACATATGCAGGATCATCTGGTGATATATTTATCTCAAGTTTAAGCTGTTTGTCTTCTGAAAGGTCAATATTGTGAATATCTAAAACTTTAGCTTGAAGATTTGATTCAACTTCCTTTGCTACCAGTTCTTTTGATGTAATGAGGATAGGAGAGTTGCTATCTTCAAGCATATATTTTATTCTGCTACTAGGGTATTCACTTGAAATTGGAACATATGCCGCGCCTGTTTTTAAAACACCAAAAATTGAAACAATAATTTCTACTCCAGGCTTAAGGAGTATCCCGACAATATCTCCGTTTCCGATCCCTTTGCTTCTTAATAAACTAGCAAGATTTTCTGACTGAATATTAAGTTCATTGTAGGTAAGTTGTTTTTCGTTGTGCACCACAGCAATACAATGTTTTTTATTCTTTGCTGTTTCTCTAAATATATCGATTGCAGTTCTATTTTTCGGGTAATCTATTTCCGTATTATTAAATATGTTTAATATTTTGCTTTTTTCATCAGGAAAGAATATTTCTATATCTTCAATTTTCTTTTCATCATTCTTTAAAATATCATCTATGAGGGTAAGGAATCTTTCTTTAAAGCGGATAATAGTTGATTTTTTGAAAAGGAGTGTTGAATATTCAATTGATATGTTGAATTTATTTTTAGCTTCGGTACCCTTAAAAAAAATATCGAAAAGAACTTTTCTGTTTTCAAAAACATATGTTCCTACGGTTGACTTTTCTTTTCTTTTTTCTGTTTTCTTATTAAACCATGAAAAAGCTAAATTAAAAAGAAATGAATAACTTGGGTCATGGTCTATATCCAGTTCAAAATAAAGTTCTGATATTGGGTAATTCTGATTTCTAAATGCTTCTAGTACTTTATGTTTTACTTCATTTAAAAGATAAGAAAATGTTTTACCTTTTTCTATTTTATTGCGTATAGGAAGACGGTTAATAATGAAATTCAAATGTTTAGATATTTCTGTATCATTTCCCATTTCCCCGAGAATAGGGAACCCTATAATTAAGTCTTCTTTTTCTGATGCTTTAGAAATAAGAATATTATAGATAGTAAAGATAATAATGGATGGATCAGAATGCACTCTCTTAGAGTAATTAAGAAGGTTTTGATATCGTTTGCCATCAATGCTGAAATTGATATGTGCACCTTTATAGCCCAACAATGGAGGACGTGGAAAGTCTGTTGGCAATGCAATTGGTGTTATGTGTCCTGATAATGTTTTTCCCCAATAATCTTTCTGTTTATAAATATTTGGTTCTTTTTTTTCGATTTTTAGCCAGTATTCATATTCAGAGTAATGAATTCTTAATTTTTCCTGATGCCAGTCTTCAAAGTATAGATCAAAAATATCCTGAACTTCATTATTGATATATTTGTTTCTAACACATTGAAAGTTAAAAAGAAGAAAATGCTTTTTCTTTGTAAATTTTATTAATTTAAATTGTGGTAAATGCTTTTTCCGCAGACCAAAATACTGATTAGCATTGGTTATAATCTCTTTAATTCTATTATTTGATGATGCTTTTATAATTTCTAATGTAGGTATACGTAAATCATCTTCAGCTAGTTTAGAAACACTTTCAATATTAATATTGGTTACTATTTTTGCCTGCTTTTGAGTATATTTACTAATTGATTCATCAAGTTTTTTGTAATTTATTTTTCCTTCTATTTCAATGACGAGTATGTGATTATTAAAAATTCTATTTGTTAACATTTAATAGTTCCTTATATTAATTAGTGGTTGTAATTAAGTATTATTTGAATGATATTACAACAGATTTCATAAAATAATATTGAATTTTATACCGCCTCTTATAGAAACAGGAACTGATTTTTACAAGGTTTAATAATGATAAGCACAACGTTTACTCCACATGAAATCAAGCTTATAATGAAACGGCAAAAATCAAATAGATTGATTTTTGCTTTATTATTGAAAAGCTACCAAAGCACACATACGTTCATAAAAGGTTTTAACACTATTTCTGAAGCTATTATTTTAGAAATAGCAAAAAAAATAAATGTACCTGTTGAAATAAACACAGTATCGGAAAGAACATATGATAATTTTTATTCAATCATTAGAGGATACTTAAGAACATCACATTCTACTAAAGAACATTATGCAGAACTGAAAAAATGGATAAAGAAAAGCCTTCTTTCCAGTAAAAATTTAACAGAAGATCAAATAAAGCTTTTATCTGTAAGTTATCTAAAAACTAGGGGCATCGAACCTTTCAAAAAGAAAACAATGTGTAGGGTTATTAGATCAGCCATCAAAAGTTATGAATTTGAACTATTCTCAAACTTAAGGAAAGTCCTTTCTGATAGCCAGGAAGCTATGTTGAACGGTTTACTGCTACCTTATTCAGAAGGTTTATCTTTTCTTGGTTGGATAAATAAAGATTATACTGATCCCTCTTTGGACTCAATGTTGCATTTAGTAAAACAGTTATCAATAATTAACAGTTTAGATATTAATATTTCTCCAGCAACTTTTCTTCAAGATAAAAAGATATCAGATTATGCCAATGCTTTTACTCGTTTTAAACCAAGTCACTTAAAAGAAATGAGTGATAATGAAAGATGTGCTCTCTTAATTATTTATTGCCATACAAGAAAATTGCAAATAACTGATAGAATAATTGATATGTTTATCCGTATTACAGGTAATATTATTCATAAATCAGAAAGACGAATAGTAAAAAAGCTCATTAATGATATTAAAAAAGTATATGGAAAAGAAACTATACTATTTCATATAGCTGAGGCTTGTCTTTCAGAGCCGGATATGTCTATTCGTAATGTGATATTTCCTATAGCAGCTAAAGAAAAACTTAAAAATATAGTTGAGGAGTATAAATCCAAAGGATCTAAATACCAAAGAATACTACATCAGCAAATAAGAAGTTCTTATGCTGGATATTACAGGCGCATGTTTCTTCCTCTTCTTGATAATATTACTTTTAAATCAACTAATAATGATTATCAACCTATTCTTGATGGTCTTATTCTAATAAAAAAATATTTCAAAAGCGGTAAAAAATACTTTCCTGATGAAGAAGATGTTCCACTATCATTTCTTCCGCAGAAATGGCAACAAAGAATTATTGATAAAAATAGCGGAAAAGTAAAAAGAATTTGCTATGAAGTTTATTTATTAAAAAAACTTAGCGACAGAATAAAGTGCCGAGAAATATGGATAGAAAATTCTTTTAAGCATCGCAATCCAGACGAAGATTTACCAAAAGACTTTGATGAAAACAAGCAAGAATATTTTGATGAACTGAATCAACCATTGGAAGCGGATGTTTTTATTGAAGGCTTAAAAGAAAAATTAACTGATGCATTGAATAGATTTAATAAAGATATTCCGTCAAATACTAAAGTTAAAATTACTGATAAGCATGGCGGTCGTATTGTAGTAACTCCATTAACTCCTCAAGTAGAATCACAAAATATTGCTTCTATAAAAAAATGTTTGCAGGATAAATGGCAGGATACAAACCTTATCGATGTTCTAAAAGAAGTTCAGATGGAAGTGAATTTTACCAATGACTTTATTTCATATGGAGATAGAACATACTTAGATTCAAAAGAACTGACAGAAAGAATTTTACTTGTTCTTTATGGTCTAGGTACTAACATTGGGCTAAAGCATATGCGTGTCGGTAATCCTCAAATTACATACGATCAACTAAGGCATATAAAAAACTATTTCATAACATCAGACAATTTAAAAAATGCAGTTGGTAAAATATGCAATGATTTATTTCGAATAAGATTACCTGAGGTATGGGGAGAAGATCCAGTAGCAGTTGCCTGCGATTCAACTCAGTTTTCTGCTTATTATCAAAACATGATTTCAGAATTCCATAACCGTTATGGAGGCCGGGGAGTTATGATCTACTGGCACGTAGAAAAAAATGCCTGCTGTATCTATTCCAAACTTAAAAGTGTATCAAGTTCTGAGGTTGCAGCCATGATTGAGGGAGTTTTAAAACATTGTACTGAAATGTCTGTACGTAAAAGTTACGTAGATACACACGGACAAAGTGAAATTGGATTTGCCTTCTCGCATCTTTTAAATTTTTCTTTAATGCCTAGATTGGCTAATTTAAATAAACAGAAGTTGGCTCAAAGTGAACTGGGAGATTACAATAAATATGAAAATATACAGCATGTGTTGGGTGATACTATAAACTGGAAGCTAATAAAAGAACAATACACTCAAATAGTAAAATACACCTCTGCAATGAAAAGCGGACATGCAGACCCAGAATCAATACTTCGGAGGTTCAGTAGAAATAATCTGAAACATCCGACTTATCTTGCATTATCTCAGTTGGGAAAAGTAATAAAAACTATTTTTATGTGCGACTACTTAATCGATGAATCAGTAAGGCAGGAAATACATGAAGGTCTTAATGTTGTAGAGTTATGGAATGGAGTAAGCAAATTTATATTTTATGGACGTTCAGGTGAAATTACTTCAAATCATGAAAAGGCTCAGGAATTATCTGTACTTTCACTACATTTATTACAATTATCAATGGTGT
Organism: Victivallales bacterium; assembly: GCA_036011305.1. GTDB lineage: Bacteria > Verrucomicrobiota > Lentisphaeria > Victivallales > GWF2-38-69 > DASCNA01. The sequence goes on along the minus strand of DASCNA010000253.1, from coordinate 6,968 downwards.
ACGTCAATACACTAATGTTGCAGCAAGTTTTAATCGAAAAGAAATTTATCAATAAATTAACTGATGAAGATAAAAGAGCGCTGACTCCGTTAATATATGAGCACATTAATCCTTACGGTTTGTTTCCACTGAACTTAAACACAAGACTTCCTTATATTAAATATAGAGAGGCTGCATAATGGAAAGAATATCTGCTAAAAAAATGGCACCAAAAATAGCAAAAATACTAAAAAAACAAAATCCCAATTATGATTATATTCGAGACCTGTTTAAATTTCTAAGGCAAGAACTTGATATAAAAGTTACAACTGTTTCTAAAAGTCTTCCTTATGTTCCAACAGAAAGTGAAATTAAACAACTATATAAAGTAATATGGGAGTCCCATGAAACTAAACATATGCTGATTGTCAAAGTGTTACTTTATACAGGAGTTCGTGTCAGTGAATTGATTAATATAAAAATTAATGATATTAATCTGGAATCGTGTCAAATTCGAATTAATAAAGGAAAAGGTAATAAAGACAGGATAGTGCCGTTTTCTCCAGATTTCAAAGAAACACTTGCACTGCACATGAAACAGTACAAAGAACAAAATAGAAAATATCTTTTTGAATCTTCATTTCATAATAAATATTCAGACCGCGGAATTAGAAAAATATTAGAGAGGTATACAAAACTAGCTGGTATTCAACATGCCATCTCACCACATAAGTTGAGACATTTTTTATTTACATGGCTTAAAAGGCATGGTATAGATGATGCATTGATTCAACCTTATTCCGGTCATGAAAGCAGACAGTCTCTTGAAATATATTCAAAATTAAGCTTAGCTGATGCTCAAAATAAATATAACGATGTTATAAAAGAATTTCCTGTGTAAATCTCGGTTTTGCGTCAGGGCGTAGTTTCCTTACCCATAGGCCTTGTAGTGTGTGATTTAGCTGTAGATTGGGGTGACTGTTTGGATGTGCTTATAGTTTTCTTGTTAGGTGATGATATTGCATTAAAATCTAAGCCGAGCTTTATATTTAGACCATTATTTTCTGTTATAATTACTGCTTGTTTTGAATTACAGTTCGATGTGTTTATTGATTGTTTGAAATATCTACATTGGGAGCCATGTTCTTGATTTTTCAAAGTTTTTAAATAGTAGTTTCCATTTCTTAAGCATGAACTCATAGGAACAGGAGCTAGTATACCTTTGCATTGGCAATATATTCTTGATGAATTATTTCTGGCGTTTCTAAGAATATTCTGTATATAGCTTTCTCTTAAGTCAGAAGTAGAATATGTTTTATTAAATACTTTAAAAGATGTTATCATCCTAAAAGTTACTTTGATATTTGAATATTACCAACTTATTGAACGAGTATTCCTGGCTGAATATGTATTTTGTTTTCTTATAGTTCCTTTTCTTTTACTGTTGACATTGACCGCATTTTCCATATAAGAAAAGAGAGTTAAGTTGTTAGAATTTATTTCTTTAGAAGTATTTTTAGTGAAGTTTCTATTGATGACATTGTTTCTATTTTTATTAAGCTTTGCTTCCAGTGTATTATTAATAATATCAAGAGCAGCAGTACGATCAGTAATCATTTGAAGCTGGTTATAAAGCATATCTTTACTTGGCACATGAACAGAGCAGCTTTTAGCTCCTCTGGAACAAGCAACATAAGCAGTATCTCTATTCATAAATTGCCCAGCTACAACAACATGATCTGCTGTCATCCCCTGAGATTTATGGGAAGTAGTAACATATCCATGTTTGTAGGATACAAACTCTTTTGGTATGACCTTACCTTCAATAGTTGTGACATTGCCTATATTATCTACTTCTTTAACGTGGAATATTTCACCATTAGTTAGGCCATATGATCTACTACTTTGCCTGATCATAATTCTGTCACCTTTACAGATCTGTATGGATGCAGTTTCGCCAACATCAAAATATTTATAGTGGCTAACAGTAAGCCTTCTTCCATCAGTTGTTATGATTTTTCTATTTTCTACCTTATCTATTGTCACCACTTCATTTTCTTTAAACTGTCTATGAGCCATTAATATATTAATTTTCTGACCTGATTGATAGGAAGATGTTTTCATTTTTTTATTTACAGTCCAATCGAAAGACCTGAAAATCTCTTTGTCAGCCTTATTGTCTGTATCCAGTTTTCCGTAGAGTTTAAGTGAGGTACGTATCTCTTCAGTCATTTTATCACATTCTTTATTTGTGGGAGCTACTGCAATACATTTATTTAAATATTCTCCGTATTTTGTTTTTTTAAGATAATTAAATGCAGCATTTTTTATATAATCGCCTTTATCTTCATGTACCCATTTTAATTCTTTATCCATGATAAGCATACCGCTTGCAGTGTCACCTTTTGACATATTTTTTACGGCTTTATTATATATTTTATCTTTCTGCCTGATAATTTTATTTAACTCTGTTGTTGAAACATCAGAATGCTCTTCAAGAATTCTTAAAAAATCACCTGCTTCTACCGATTTATGCTGTTTGGTATCTCCGACAAATAATACACGCATATTATTTTTTAATGCTGTATCTATTATTTGAATTCCATCTATATTTGATTTTAATCCGGCTTCGTCAATTATCAGATACCCATTATGAAGCTCTAACTTATTATTTACTGAATCAATGATAAATTTCTTAACAGTATGAGAGTTTTTAAAACCGTTTTTCTTCAATTCATTGACAGCAGTTTTTGTCGGAGCAAGTGTATGTATATTTTCTTGATCACCTTCTTTTAATCCGTTTGACAATTCCTGAAGTAATGTTGTTTTTCCTGCACCTGCGACTCCTCTTAAAATCATAAACTGGTCTTTATTGGAAAGTACTTCTGTTACGGCTTTTCTCTGCTCTTTATAATCGTGATTCTCTTTTTCTTCCAGTTCTTTATATTTTTCACTACTGAATGGTTTATATTCAGTATTAATACTATTAAATATATTTTTAGTTTCATTAATTTTTTCCACAGAAAGTTTTTCTATTGCAAGTCCTGTCTTTGTTGAATAATATTCGCTTAATACTTTATTTTTCTCTGTGCTTTTTATTTTAACAAGTTCTTTATTTGCTATTACTGTTTTCTTTAATTCTTCTAAATCAATATTTCCTAAATCCTGATTTAAAGATTCGGCAAGAACATCGTTTCCTTTTAATACACTTTTCCTCTGATACAAATGGCCTATAGAGTATTCTGATATTTTTTCATAATCAGCATTACATTTAATTTCTCTTTCAGATTTTATTGCATTGTTTTTTAAATTTAGAAGCTGAATTTCGCTGTATGCTCCCAGTTGCTCTAATTGATATTTTCTGACTTCATCACCGGTTATTTCTGCAAGTTTTTTATTTCTTGAATCTTTTGTTATAATATGTATTTCTTCAGTGGTTGGTTTGCGTCCTGTTTTTGATTCAAACTTTTCCATTTCTTTTTCAATTACAGCTCTTCTTTTTGAGTAAAGTTTTAAGATTTCTTCCGGCACACCTGTAATTTCAAAACCTTCTATTATGCCTTTACTGTTTATTTTTTCTTTTATATCATAACCACATTTGATGACATTTTTAGCAAGTTCATTCTGATATACTTTTCCTGCATATCTTATTGCTTTCACCATATCTGATTCCTGAAGAGACACTATTCTTTTTGTTCTTTCATCATATGTTGCATTTGCAACTACACAATGAGAGTGGAGCTGTGGATCAAGAGAACGGGAAGCATCGTGATGAAAAACTGATGCACATATATTACCGGTAGTTTTTGGCGGAAGCAGAGTGCCTGGTTTTGAATTGTCTCTACATGCAGCAAATCTTTCAAGTTCTTTTAATGCTAGTGATAAAGAATCTTTATGAGCTTTTCTTAATCGGTCATCGTCTAATGTAATTGCCATTATAGAAACAGATTTTTGAGCGGAACATTGAAAGTCATAAAATCTTATTCCACCTTCACGGTTTCTTGGAGTAAGTTTTTTCCCTGTAAGAGGATTAATGTTTTTTCGAATTAATTCGAAATTCTTATCTCCTGCTTTTATTTCCATTCCTTCAATTTCAAGAATGGCTGCAAGTTTACCTTCCCATGTCCCGGTGACTTTTTCATTTTCGGAATAATAATCATTATGTACAAGGTGTATTTCTAAGTAATTACTTTTAGATACTCCGCCCGTAGAACTATGAGTATCTTTAATTTTAGCCATTGTAAACACTGTCTTTACCGCTCCGCTAGGGTTTTGGTATAATAATACCATGAATTTCCTTACAGTCAAATCATAGACGCAATATACTTAACGAAATGTTAAGATTAATTATTTTTTAAGATTAAAGATAGATTAAAGATAAATTAAACTAAGATTAAAGATAAATTAAAGATAGATTAAGCTAAATAATTGTATTATTAAATATAAATAATAAGTTATTATATAGATAGGAGATAAAATATTATCACTAATATAAAGAAAATATAATGAGTAATTATCCAGATGAATCAGAACTTTTAAAAAAGATTACATTGTTTTGTGAAAAAGTTGACAATAGTAGAAGTATATTAAAAGAATATAGAAAGTCTATAATATTCCTAAAACTAAATAATTATACTCAAAAACAGATTGTAAGGTATTTGAATGAAAATAATATAAAATGTTCAACCGCATCCTTGAGCTATTACTTAAAAAATTATCCAATAACAGACAATGAACTTATTAAAGGTAAAATAGAGTATAATAATATCCATAAAAATGCAATAAAAGAAAGAAATGAAAAACTAAAAAGGAGTTAAGTCTTATTGTGAAAGATGAATTATTAAAATCATTATGCGTAGAATTAAACATTTATGAAGAAGAAATTAAAACATTAATTAGAGTATACAGCTATGATGATGTAAAAAATAGTTTAATACTACTAAGTACCAAAAATCTGGAAAAGCCAATAGGTGATTCATTGTCTGAACTAAAAGCACAGTTAAAAATAATTAGCAAGAAGAATTGCATTAGTAAAGAAATAAATAATATTAAAGAAGAATTGTCATACCCTGAATATTCAAAGTTAATAGAAAAACATGGAAAAGATTTTATAGATTTTAAAATAGATTATACTGAGAAATTAGCAAATAAGTTTGAAATACAGAATATTAAAGAATTATTATTATATTTAATTGACAATGACAAAGATTCAAATAAATATGGAATAAATCCATTAATAAAAAATGAAATAAAATCTATGCAAAAAAGTGTTAAAGAATTTAATCAAACAATATCTAGCGGACTTAATTCATTTAAAAATAATACAGAAATATTAACAACAAAACTTATTAATTCATATAAAGAAACTACGGATAAGAATGTAGAAACAGTAAAGGCAGTTAATAATAAATATATACATCAAAGTAGAAATATTTTTGACGGAATGAATGACGCAGCAAAAAAAACATTAATGCCGGAAGTTGAAAAAACAGCCATGAAAATGGAAGAAAATTATAAAGGTTATCTTAAAACTACCACAGATAAAATAGATAAAATCTTTGATATATCTGTGAAATCAGGTTTTTGTGTAATCATTGGAACTCTGCTTCTGGGAATGTTTGCAGGAATATACATGCAGCCTATAATAGCTCAATTAACTGAGAGAACTGGTATGCATTATACATTAGTTTATATACTGCTTTGTTCAATTATTCCACTTTGTGCCGGAGCGGTTATAACAGCATTTTTAAATACAAAATTCATACGAGATAGATGGTAAAATATAAAAATAAACAATTAAGGAATAAATCATGAATAAGAAAGAAACACCTGAAAGTATTTTTAATAAGGCATTAGAACTAAAAAAAGAATCTAAATCTATTTGTGATGTATATAGAAAAACAATAGTTGTTCTTAAATTAAAAGAATTTTCATATAAAGATATTGAAAAGTTTTTTAGTGAAAATTCATTAAAAATAAAATCATATGTGATATCACAATACTTGAAAAAGAAACCTATTTCAGATAAAGAAAAAACCGAATATAAACAATATATAAAGTAAAAATAATTAATTAAAAATGAATATAAATAATGTAAACACTGATATTTATATTGGACTTAATGCAGGGGAAGAAATATATAATACAATATTAAATGCTAAGAAATCGATAGCTATAGTTTCTCCATATTTGTCCGCAAATTACGTCGACTTACTTGTGCAGCTTCAAGAAAAAGGAATTGATGTAACCTTACTTTCTAATTCGGATTGTGTGAAAGGTGAGGGGAATCAAATAAATATTCTAAAGAAATGTATAGAGCAGAAACAAACTTTAAATGAAGAAGCTGACGCTACTAGAAAGAAAGGAATTCTGGTAGTTAGAGGACTAATATTATTACTTGTTCTATTTAATATATTTTCTGTTTATGATGGTTCATACAGTTCATTATATTCACTTTTTTTGCTCCTGATTCTACTGCCTTTAGGCAGTTATTATAAAAGCATGAAAATATTTAACTATACATATAATTATCTACTCAAACCAATCTTTTTTGCTTCATATCATGAGCAGGGCAAGAGACATAAAATGCAGTTTTTCATACATTCAAAAATATTTATTATTGATGATGAAGTATGTTTTTTAGGATCGGCAAACTTTACATTAAATGCATTTAGAAGGAATTATGAATCTGTAATTAAGATTACAGATAAAGATAAAATAGATGAGATAAAAAATGAAATAAGTAATTTGCCTGATAGGGAAGGGACATACACGTTAGATTATGATAAAATTATTCCTTCAATATACATGGAACCTGCAAATTAGGAAATAGAATATAATGGATAAAAAACTTAAGATTCCGATGTGTACAGACTGCAAATATTATTATGCCCAAAGTACAGATAAAATTTTACTCATGGGTGATGGATGACCGTTGCATTAAAAAAATAATTTCATTATCTTCTTCCGAAGAGGACAGGTCCTAAATA
>DASCNA010000252.1:0-2048 GCA_036011305.1 Victivallales bacterium | reverse complement strand
AATCTACCCAATGATCTCTTAAAATTTTTTTATATACATTATCTGAAGCATCTGCATTAAAAATCATGATGCTAAAAATAGCTCATTTCTAAGTTATTAACAGGCTGCAGCCTCGAAAAAAAGAAATTTCCTATACTATGAACATATCGACAATGAAAATTCAGAGGGTAGAAATAAACTTTTATTAGATGATAAAATTAATGATTTTAGGGAAATTGTAATAAACAGACCAAGAGATCAATATATAACATTGGATAACTTGGGGATAGATTCAATTTTTGCAGATGAAGCGCATAATTTTAAAAATATTGCTGTCAGGCAGGAGTTAGTTAAATCAGGACTTGGGATATCATTTGCCTTTAATAATAATGATAATGTTTCTTTGAAGTCTGCCAGAAGCTATGATTTTAGATTCAAATGTAACTATATAGCAGATAAAAATAACGGTAATAATATATTTTTATTAACTGCTACACCAACACCGAATAAACCTTTAGAAGTTTATACAATGCTTAGACATTTAGACTCTGATATATTAAATGAATACGGTATATATAGCGATCTTCAATTCAGCAATGCATTTTTTGAGTTTGGCACTGTAAAAGATATTAGAAACAGTGAAAAGACTAAAAGTATTTTATCAAAAATAATAAATGCCGTAGAACTCAGAAATATTATAAATCGTTTTATAGATAAAAAGAATATTATTGATTTAAATATTCAGATACCAAAAGAAAATATTAATAATCATTATTTAGATAAGTCTATAAATTATGAGCTTGTTGAACAGGAGCTAAGAGACAGGCAGGAAAATTTATCCAGTTCAATAGAGGCAGGAGAGGACACACATATCGCCATATATACTAATGGGCGCAATGCTTCCATTGACCCGCGTTTATATTATGGGGCACACGCTATTACAAATATTGATGATAGAACACATTGTAATTCAGATGATAAAATTGAATTAACCATTGATTTAATATCAAAAAAACTATTGGATAATCCAAAGTGTGGACAGTTACTATTTTTAGATGTTGCAGGATATTCTAAGGTTGAATTCGGGTGTATGGATGAAGATTTACACCGGGAAATCAAAAGATTGGTTATTGAAAGAACTGGAATAGAGAAAAAGCAAATTGCTATTATGACAGGTCAATATATCACTAACTTAAAAACCGGTAATGATATAAGAACGCCGTCAGGCGATAAAAAAGATAAATTAAAACAGGATATTTCAGATAGTTTTAATGCAGGAGAAATAAAATTGATTATAGGTTCAACTCAGTCAATGGGTGAGGGTATGGACTTACAGATTAATACAACAGATGTATATAATTTAGATTTTCCTTATAATTCGGCAGCTCTCAGGCAGAGAAAAGGGCGTGCAATCAGGTACGGCAATATTAATGGTAGTGTAAATGTTCATTACTTTTTTATGAAAGGTACATTTGATTCATTGTCATATGATTTAATATCAAAGAAAAAAGGCTGGAACTCTGCATTGTGGGATAAAGAAGCAACAGAGGAAATCTCTACCAGAGAAGAAATGCAAGGGGGGAGTATGCCGTCAAGCGAGCAGATTCAAATTGAGCTTGAATCAGACCCACTTATAAAAGAAATGCTAAAAAAGGAATATTCATATAAATTAATGCTAGAAGAAAAAGAAGCTGTTTTTATCTCTCTTCACAGATCAAAAACAAAGCTTGACAGTAAAAAGAGGTTTTTAAGTTCATTACTGGAAACTAAAAGCAGGAAAGAAGCATTAATAAAACAAAAGCAGAATGAATCTAATTTAAATGATGAAAAAGTTATAAAACTAATATATTCATATAGTAAGAACATTGAAGTATTAAATGAAAAAATTGATTTTACATTAAATTGTTTTGTAAGCATCTCAGTAATTGCTATATTATCCCATCCAGGTAAATTTGGAGGTGATAATATAGTTCCAGTATTACTATTTAAAGGTGAACCACATGAGATTCCAAATATTTGATGCTTATTAGAAAGTTTACTAACGGCTTCAAAAATATTCGATAAAGTTT
>DASCNA010000251.1:0-3256 GCA_036011305.1 Victivallales bacterium | reverse complement strand
ATGAATTATTTGACGAAGAAGAAAAAAAGAAGTTACTGCCTGTTCCAACTAATGATTTTCTAATGCCTGAAGTCAGTATGAGAAAGGTACAGAATGACTGTCATGTATACTTTGGACATAATTACTATTCTGTTCCATGTAGATGAAAATTTTTGCAATTAAAACAACAATCAAGTTCTATTCCAGTGATTACCTCGATACTAGTTTTAATATTTTTTGAGTTCAGCTCTTTATGTGCTTCTATAGTATTATGATCGGTTAATGAAATTTTTTTCATGCAGGATTTTTCAGCCATATCTATAATTTTTTCGATGCAAAAATCGGCATCAGGGCTATATGATGTATGAATATGCAAATCTATTTTACTCATGTCTCAATTCCTTATTTTTCTTCTAACGTTTGAATTCACTTATTGCCATGGAGTGGAGCGGAACAGTTATTAAGTGCAATAGTTTGTTAGAGTGGTTTATTTAATTGCTGTTAAAACTTTGAACCATTTAAACTCAGGTAATGGTTCAACGGCTATATTTATAAAACCAGCTTCTTTTACTAAACGTTCCCATTCAGTAAAGCTAATACAGTATTCACCTTGTTTTAGTATATGCCTTTTCCCATAGTCATATGAACGGCTAAATGCTTCTAAATTTCCATTTATTAATTCATAACCAAAATCTTCTATGAAAAAATCCATAATTCTTAATAATCTTTTATGATCGTTTATATTACCTGTAGCATCTAAATCCATATCTCCAATAACAAGTTTACCGCCAGGTTTTAAGAGATGGTAAATTTTTATGATTGTGTGAAGTTTGTCTTTGATATGATGAAGTGCAAGTGTCGAAGTAACTATATCGAAAAAACTATCTTTATAACTTAACTTTTTCACTTCTCCTAATTCACATTTTATGATATTTGAGAGTTGTAATTTATTTATTTTTTCATTAAAAATATTTACCATTTCAGGAGAAGGATCTATTCCCGTGATTGAACATTGTTTAACATGTTTTAGAAAAATTAATGAAGACAATCCAGTTCCACAACCAATATCAAGGATTTTATCATTTTTTTTTGCAGAAGAAGATTTTATCATTAATTCTAATAGTTTACGGTGTCTGTTATTTTGGCCTAAAGTTTCGTCATACTCTTTCGCCCAATCTTTAAACCAATTTCTATTTTCTATTTCACTCATTTGATTATCTCTAACGTTTACGGTAACTTGCAGTTATGGCGCTGAGCGGAATAGCTTTTAAGTGCACCTATTTGTTATAAGTTTAGATTTTAAATCCTTTAATTTTAAAATTTACTCCTGCTTTTACTTCTACCTTATTATAGATCTTCAATATTAATTGAAATTGTTTTTCTACCACATCAAAAGATGTTTGAGTTAAATTTGCTATTAAAATTCCACACCCCTTAATGCCAGGATTTAATTCCTGGGGCAAATTTTGTAGATTTACAATTTCAATTTCATATAGTTTAATTTGATTTTTTTTATGAGAGTGAATAACGTTTTCTGCCCAGTCTCTGATTTTAATTTTTTCTTTATCATTATCATATCCATACCATAATAACGATTTAATATTATTTCCTAAAGTAGATTCAAATAATTTTGAATATGAATGACCGTTTGAGTTAGTATCAAGTATTGTATATGGATCTATATGAATAAAATCTTTATGATTGAGCTTTGGTATTATATCTAGCGGTGTTGTTCTGGAATCTCCAATATGAGTAAAAACATTACTTAGAGATAGTTTATCAGCATATTCTTCATTTTTCAGTAAAGCATCTTTTTCTATATCATAGAAATGATATTCTTTACAAGAATTACCTAAGATATCCATTGCTATTCCAGTTGAACCAAGATATTCAGATCGATTAAGATATTCTTGTTCGATCCTAACATATTCTGTTTCAGTTAATTCATCAGCATTTTTAATAAACCATTTTATACCATAATCAATTTTCCAATCCTCTTTAATTTTATATTTTGGGAAAGCCGAATTAGTTTCAATGTATTTGTTTGGTTTTTCAATTTTTAATATTTCACCAAGCGGAAGATGTTTCCATACATCTCCAATTCTTCCAAAATGTTTGTATGGCATTATATTTTCTTTCTTATTCTATTACATGTTCATTAACGATTTATCATAAATTATATTACTTTAATCGCTTTTCCATTCAACAAAGAAGTTCCGGAAGAAATAAAAGGATTTTCGCAGTGACCAGTCGCAACAGTACATAGAGAGAAAGGTGGGAAATTAGCTTAAATAAATGGCATGTATCATGGCTTATCAGCTGCTATGTTAAGTACTCTCAGCTTAGTTTTTATTCTATTTCGTTTCTAAGAACTGAATAGATCATAATATCCGAATTTTTACCTTTGAAAAATAATGCTTTTCTAAGTGTTCCTTCATATTTAAAACCGCATCTTTCAAGCACTTTTATAGATGGTTTGTTGTTAGAATTAACAGTTGCCTGTAGTCTTTCAACATTTTTTATATCAAATAAATAGGAAACAAATAAATTAATTGCTTCAGAAATATAACCTTTTCCACGATTTTCAGGTTTAAAAATAACAAATCCAATTTCGTAACAATTGAGGTAATGAGCAGGCTTTTTAAATGAAATGATACCTAGAATACTATTGTTTTGATCAGATATTACGAAGAAACCATTATCTGTATCCCAATTATGTTCTCTAGAGTAATCTATAAATTGCTTTTGGGAGCTGATATTAGGTTGGATATATTCACCCATGTTATCAATATTTGACATTAATTCATAATATTCTTCCAGCTCTTTTTCTATGATTGTTCGTAATATGATTTTTTATCCTTTTATCATGTATAAATTCCCTTTGTAACTTAACGTTTCTCGTATGTTGGCAGCTATTAATCTGAGCGGAATAGCTGTTATATGCTGTGACGTTAATCATTCTCTTTATGTAAAATGAAACTATAGTTTTTGATCTTCCATGTGAAAATTTCATTTCCATTTTTATCTTTACCAAAAGTTAATGTCCACCTTGAATCTCTACACATAAACTTATTTTTAGATATTGGTATTAAAATTAATTTTGACCCGGGTGTAAAAGGTGATGTAAAAATTATTTTATTATCGTGCAGTTTGATTTCTGCATTTAAAACAGATGAAGGTAACTCGTTTTCTTTTAATTCTTTTTTACTGAAATTCAAAGTTAACCTATAATTTCCAAGAACTTTTTTAAGGCAACTTTTACTGATTTTATATGGAG
>DASCNA010000250.1:0-4861 GCA_036011305.1 Victivallales bacterium | reverse complement strand
ATTCATTATTTAATTTTTTTATTTTTTTTTATTTTTTTTTATAATTATTTAAATTTATCTCTAATTATTGCAGCTGTTTCTTTTAAAGCCTGTGGCATAATTCGAGTTTTACCAATCACCGGCATAAAATTATTGTCTCCATTCCATCGTGGTACAATATGTAAATGCAAATGTTCTTCAAGCCCGGCACCTGCTGAAACACCCAGGTTATATCCAATATTAAATCCGTTTGGAGTCATTATTTCAGACAAAACATCTTTAGCTCTTACTGATAAATCGCTTATCTCATAAAGTGTTTTTTTACTTACCTCTGAAATATCTCCAATATGCTTGTAAGGCGAGATTAATAAATGACCAGGATTATATGGATAAGCATTTAAAATAATAAAGGCTTTTTCTCCTCTATATAAAACCATAAACTCATCTTCGGAATTTTTATCAGTCTCCCTGTTGCATAGAAAACATTCTCCGGATTTAGGTGATAAAATATATTCTATTCTCCATGGAGCCCACAAAGGCTTTTCACTGTTGATTTTTCCACACATAATTATATACCTAAATATTTAGATGATTTTTATTCGCTATTTATAGCTTTTCTCAGGCCTTCACCAATTAAATTAAAAAAAAGGATAGTCATAAATAATAAAAGCCCTGGCCATAAAGTCAAATTCCAATACCGTAAAGGATCAATAAAAGCTTCTTTTAATATTTCCCCCCAACTCGCAGTAGGAGGCTGCACGCCGAATCCCAAAAAACTTAATCCGCTTTCCGCAAGAATATTTGCAGCAACAGCAAATACTGCACACACAAGTATAGGTCCGTTAATATTTGGCAATATATGCTTGAACATAATTCTTGTTTTTGACATTCCGAAAACTTCACATGATTTCACGTAAGGCAAAGAGCGCTGTTTTAAAACTTCTCCTCTCACAATACGAGATAAACCTGTCCAACTCAAAAATCCTATCACAGGGATTACTATCAAAACAGACTGTTCAAATTTAAGATCCATAAAAGTTGCTATCAGTATCAGCAATAATAAAAAAGCTGGAAAACATATAATTATTTCAACTATCCGCATAATGAATAAATCGGTAAAACCTCCAAAATATCCTGCTGTTAAACCAATCGTTGTACCTATAATTAAAGATAAAAGCGTTGCAAAAATTCCAACTGAGAACGAAACTCTTGCTCCATAAATAATTCTCGACAAAACATCTCGCCCTATATGATCAGTTCCAAACCAATGTCTTTTTGAAGGGTGTTCGTGCGGTTCACCAACTATCTGATATGGTCCATAAGGTATTGGAGAAAAAAGAATAAATTCAGTATTATCATATTTTTTAGCATATTCGATCCAATCTGTTTTATTCAAAATATTTTTGGATAAAACAAACGGTACAATTAAGCCTAAGGTAACAATAAATAATGTTAGAAATTTTATAAATTTATTTTTATTTCTAATACAGTAGTAACATATCAAAATACCTGGGATAAAAAATATGAAATAATTAAAAAAACTATCAACAATAACTTCCGGACTGCTTGGAGCAAATAAAAAATAAAAGAAGGGAAAACTAATACCTTTATTATTATATAGTAAAAGCGGCATGGAATTTGATATAAGAGGAGCATAAATTGCGATTAGAATAAAAACTAGGATCCCAAACAACCCAAATAAAGCTATTTTATTTTTCCTGAATTCATTCCAAATTTCCATATATCAACATCAACCTGAAAAAATTAGTTTATTTATTGCTCTGCAAAAAGTTTAATCAACTCTTTTTTACATAAAGGAGTTAAAGAATTACTATTAAGTTCTGATTTCAGTTCATCAATCTTCCAGAATTTCACTTCATCCAATTCTTCTTCTTGTATAGCAAAATTTCCATTATAAAATGTAGAAAATACTGATATATTTTCAGATTCAATACTATTTCTCTCTTTCAATTCAAAAAGAAATATTAAAGGTTTTTCCAAAGAGATACCCAATTCTTCATTCATTTCTCTTATAACTGCCTCTTCAATATTTTCACCTGGATTTATATGTCCCCCTACAGCAGTGTCCCATTTTCCTGGCTGTATATCTTTGTTCAAAGATCTTTTTTGCAGTAAAATTTCACCTCTGTTATTAAAAATTATGAGGTGAACAGTTTTGTGACATAGCTTGGGATTTCCGTGGCAGATATTTCTTTTAGCCAATCCTAAAGGGGCATTCTTCTCATTGTATATTTCAAAATATTCAGGCATTTCTAATTTCAGATAGATTCTATGATACAGTTTTTTTTGTTTTTCTCTTTTTCACACTTTTTCTCTCTGCTTTAGGGAAAAAAATCAGTTTTTTATTATCAATCTCAATATCTATAGTTATTCCAGCCTTAAACGTATTCCTCAATATTTCGTCAGCCAGAGGATCTTCTACATGTCGTTCAATCGCTCTTCTCAATGGTCTTGCTCCATATTCAGGCTGATATCCAACATCAATAAGAAAATCTAAAACTTTATGGTTTACCTCAAGAGTCAGATCTTTTCTAAATAATCTCTCTTTAACTTTTTCAATTTCTATTGCAATAATCTGCCTTAAATCTTCTCTGCTCAGTTTTGAAAAGATTAATACTTCATCAACTCTATTAATAAATTCAGGTTTAAAATGTTTTTTTGCCTGGTCAAGAAGGCGCTCTCTCTCTTTATCCATATCTCCTTTTTCGCTTGAACCAAACCCTAAAGCTTTTCCCTGTATAATTTTATGAGCACCAAGGTTACTTGTCATAATTATGATAGTATTTTTAAAATCAATAATGCGTCCAACACTATCTGTCAGTTTTCCTTCTTCCACTATTTGCAGGAGCATATGAATTACATCAGGGTGTGCTTTATCAATTTCATCAAATAGAACAACGGAATACGGTCTTCTTCTAACTTTTTCAGATAACTGTCCTCCTTCATCATGTCCGACATAACCAGGAGGTGAGCCAACTAATCTGCTGACATTAAATTTTTCCATATATTCGGACATATCGATCTGAACAATAGCTTCAGTATCTCCAAACATAAACTCTGCAAGCGATTTAGCCAACAGAGTTTTCCCTACGCCTGTAGGGCCGAGAAAGATAAATGAACCTATCGGTCTTTTAGGATCTTTCAAATCAGCTCTTGATCTTCTCAAAGCTCTGGAAATTGTATGTATGGCATTATTCTGTCCAATAACAACCTTTGCTAACTCTTCCTCCATTTTCAGCAACCTAGTATTTTCCTCTTTTTCCATCTGCTGTATCGGTATTCTAGTCAGCTTTGCAAGGACTTCTGTAATCTCTTTTTCTCCAATGTTTACAAAATTATTTTTCTTCTTATCTTTCCATATTGTCATTATTTTCTCAATTTCAGAATTTAATGACTTTTCCTGATCTCTAAATTTTGCTGCTTCTTCAAATTTTTGATTGAAAACAGCTTTTTCTTTTCCCTCTTTAACTTTATCTATTTTTCCTTTCAAGTCAGATGTATCAGGAGGTGGAATAACTTCAGTAATTCTTGTCCTTGCCCCGGCTTCATCCATTATATCAATTGCTTTATCAGGTAAAAAACGACCGCTAATATATCTATCTGATAGACCTGCTGCAGCAATCAACGCTGCTTCACTGTATTTTACATTATGGTATTTTTCATAATTATCTTTCAATCCTTTTAATATCTCAACTGTTTCATTTACAGTAGGAGGATTTACCATTATCGGTTGAAACCTTCTCTCCAAAGCAGAATCTTTTTCAATATATTTTCTGTACTCATCCATTGTAGTTGCACCTACACACTGAAGTTCTCCTCTTGACAATGCAGGTTTCAAAATATTTGAGGCATCCATTGCCCCTTCTGCTCCTCCTGCACCGACAATAGTGTGTAGTTCATCAATAAAAACTATCACTCTACCGGATGATTTTATTTCTTCAATCACAGTCCTTATTCTCTCTTCAAACTGTCCCCTGTACTTTGTCCCGGCAATCATCAGAGGCAGATCAAGGCCAAACACCTGTTTATCGTGTAATATTTCAGGAACTTCTTTTGCTATAATAGCCTGAGCAAGACCTTCAACAATTGCAGTTTTACCAACTCCCGCCTCTCCAATTAAAACAGGATTATTTTTATTTCTTCTGCAGAGAACCTGAATAACTCTTTCAATTTCATCTTTACGCCCAATTACAGGATCAAGCTCTCCACGTTGTGCAAGTTCTGTCAAATCACGTCCGAATGTATTCAACATGCTAAGCTCTGAACTTTCACCAAAGTTAATAAGATTATCACCCTCCTTCAAAGGTTCAGTATCCTTGTCATTCGGTAAAAAATTCGGGTCAAGAGCAAATAAAATTTCTTTTTTAATTTCATCAATATTTACGTTAAGATTTCGTAACACCCTAGCTGCAACACTCTCGCCCTCGCTTAATATACCTAGAAGCAGATGTTCTGTTCCGATATAATTATAATTCATTGTTTTAGCTTCTTTTGCAGCTAAGGCCAGAATTTTTTTCAATCTAGGGGTATAAGGTAATTCGCCCTGAATTTTAGCATTTCCACTATTGCCTGAAAGTTTTTCAACTTCCAGCCGAAGTTTTTCTAAATTAAGTCCTATTGATTTTAAAACAGAAACAGCAACGCCCTGTCCTAATTTTATAAGTCCTAATAATAGATGTTCAGTTCCTACATAGTCATGATTAAATCTCATAGCCTCCTGCTGGGCCAATATGAGAACCTGTTTTGAACGGGGAGTAAAATTATTCATTATAACTATCTAATATTTAAATTTATTATATATATTCATTGATTAAAGTAACATATTTTATATATATGAATACAAAATTTCTATATAAATTAA
>DASCNA010000249.1:0-53225 GCA_036011305.1 Victivallales bacterium | reverse complement strand
TAATTAAGGAACAGGAAAATGAACTTCTTGACAAAATTATCAAAAGTTTTCAAAAAGATCAATTCAAATCTTGAAGATATGGGCCATATATTAATTTATAATGTATGCAAATAATAGGCAGCAAAATTAAAGATTTTATAATCCTTCAGTAATTAAGTTTATTGAAGGATTTTTTGTATACCCGATTTTTGTCTAATAGAAATGAAAAAAAACGACAGTTTTAAATTTTAAAATAATATATCACTTATGATTTTTGGGATAATCAAAGAGGACAAACTCACCTGCCTCTTCAGTTACTTTTTTCCATTTATCAAACCTGAAATTAATACTGACGAAGCTGCATGTAGGCATATTATCAATATGAACACCTGTTAAATAATTAGCTAAACTAGTAACACCGGGATTGTGACCAAAAAGCAGAACTGTTTTGTTATCATTATCAAGTTTTCTGATTACTTTAACTAAATCATATACACTTGCAGCATATATTCTTCCATCCTGCACAATTCTATCAATAGAATATCCGATTCTATCTGAAATCAGTTCTGCTGTTTCCAATGCTCTTCTCGCAGAACTTGTTATGACTAAATCCGGCATTTTATATAACTTACCATAAATTTTCCCAATTCGAGGTGCATCTCCCAAACCTCTTTTGCTTAACGGTCGATCAAAGTCTGATATACCTGGATTATCCCAACTGGACTTTGCATGCCTGAATAAATAAAGTTTTAACATCTAAATCTCCTGAAATATTTTTCCTGCAAGATCATCTTCTGCAAGATTAAAAGACTGTTATTATTATAAACTGAATTATTTATCATTAAGTCACACCTTCTGATCAAGTGAATTATTTCAAAATACCACTGAAAGAAAATTCATGTAAATGAATTATAATCCAATAGTATATCTTTTTCAAAAAAGTTAAAAAATGATACAGTGATTAAATTATTAGTAGTAAATCAAAGATCCCATTCATGTGTCGTTAATAAATCTCAGATTTAAAATTATAAATCATATATTTCTTTTCTCAGACCAGATAATTTTTTTCATTTATATTTTTGCTATTATATTTTAAAAAAGCAACATTATGTATTAAACTTTTCTATTATAAGTTTTGGATTTTGGAGTTATACTCAGTGTTAAACCGTAAATAAATCGTATATTTCCTATCAACCGCTCCTCCATGCTTAGTATTTTTATACTGTTTATAATCAAAATATTATATATTGAATAAATAAGGCTAATAAAACATGACAAAAACAAATGAATTGCTTGATATCAGTAAAGATATCTGGAATAGGAAATATCGTTTTAGAGGAAGCGATGAATGCAAACCGGATGCATCCTATGAAGATACCTGGAAAAGAATTTCAGGAGCACTGTCGAAAAATGAAAAGGATTCTAAATACTGGGAAGAAAAATTCTACGAAATTTTATCTGATTTCAAATTTCTGCCTGCAGGACGTATTATAGCGAATGCAGGAACAAAACTAGACAGCGTTACTATGTTCAACTGTTATGTCATGAACGATGTCACAGATTCTATTGAAGGAATTTTTGATACAGTTAAAAATGCCGCTCTCACACAAAAACAAGGTGGTGGAGTTGGCTTTGACTTTTCTTCAATAAGACCTGCTGGATCACATATACAGGGTTGCGGTGCCGCTGCATCAGGCCCAATCAGTTTTATGCAGGTACTGGATGCAACATGCAGAACAATAATGAGTGCTGGCCAGAGACGTGGAGCCCAGATGGGTGTTATGCGATGTGATCATCCTGACATAGAACAATTTATAACTTCCAAGCAGGAAGACGGTAAATTAAAAATGTTTAATTTATCTGTAGCCATAACTAATAAATTTATTGAAGCTGTAGAAAACAACGAAGACTGGGAACTGAAATTTAAAGATAAGGTTTATAAAACGGTTAAGGCTGTTGATCTATGGGACCTTATAATGAAATCAACCTATGATTATGCTGAGCCCGGCTTTCTACTGATTGATAAAATAAATAATCTGAACAATTTATACTATTGCGAAGAAATTAGAGCAACTAATCCATGCGGAGAACAGCCCCTTCCATCATTTGGAGCATGTTTATTGGGATCACTTAACTTAACAAAGTTTGTTAAAAATGCTTTTACTGATAAAGCAGAAATTATGTTCAATGAGCTCAGCAAAACAGCTAAAACAGCTGTCAGGATGCTTGATAATGTGATAGATATGAGCAATTATCCACTCCCTCAGCAGAAAGCAGAAGCTGAGGCAAAACGAAGAATAGGGATAGGGATAACTGGTCTTGCTGATTTATTCCTAAGCATGGGTGTTAAATATGGATCAAATGAATCTATAGATCTTTCTGAAAAAATAATGCAGACAATCACTTATTCCGTATATGAATCGAGTACTGAACTTGCAGAAGAAAAAGGGACTTTTCCTCTATATGATACTGAAAAATATCTTGAAGGTAATTTTATCAAAACTCTACCGGAAAAAATCCAGCTTGCTATCAGAAAAAACGGCATGAGAAATTCTCATTTGACATCCATAGCTCCTACAGGCACTATAAGCCTGCTTTCAGGTAATGTATCAAGTGGATTGGAGCCAGTATTTGCCTTCCATTACACAAGAAAAATTAGAAATACTACTGAAGCTGATGTGACAGAAGTAGAAGTTACAGATTATGCTTACAGAGAATATTTAAAGCATTTAGGTGTCAAAAAACTATCCGACAAAAAACTGCCAGACTATTTTGTCTCTTCAAGTGATATTGAGCCGCTGCTCCATCTCAAAATACAGGGTATTCTACAAAAATATGTGGACAGCTCTATTTCTAAAACAATTAATATTCCTGTAGACTATCCATTTGATAAATTCAAAGATGTTTATTTGCAGGCATATAAACAGGGTTTAAAAGGATGTACAACTTTCAGACCTTCTAAATATATTACTGGCGTTCTCGTTAAGAAAGAAGAGAAAAAAGAAGAAGAGAAAGAATCCCATATACTTCACACTCCTGAACGACCGAAAGAACTTATGGGCACCACATATAAAATAAAAACGCCTATGACTGCTGAAGCTCTGTATGTTACTATCAATGATATTTTGGAAGATGACAGCACAATCAGACCTTATGAATTATTCATCAACACAAAAAACCTGCAGCATTTCAGCTGGATTGTTGCCATGACACGGCTGATTTCGGCGGTTTTTAGAAATAATAGAAATCCATCATTTCTTGTACAAGAACTAAAGAGTGTCTATGATCCTAACGGCGGTTACTTCAGCGAAGGTCAATATGTGCCTTCTCTTGCAGCTGATATCGGCAGAACCATAGAAAAACATCTTAATAAAATAGGTCTCCTTGAAACTAAGGCTAAATTGAAAGGAAATCCTAGAAAGAAAGCTGTCGCAAAAGATGCAATGATATGTCCAATGTGCAATGAAAAGGCATTAATCAGTCAGGAAAACTGTTTAAAATGTCTATCATGTGACTACAGCAAGTGTAGTTAATAATGAGCATGATGTAATAAAGATATTTTTCCTTTAAAAAACTGGTGGGGATACCGGAGTGAAGCTCTTTACTAGCGAAAATATGTGGTTTAATAAACTTACAAAACGGACAGCATTGCATGGTGTCCGTTTTATATTTCAATTCACTAAATTCCAATTTAGCTATTCATTTTGATTAAACTAGAAAAAATTCAGTTAAAAACCATTCCAACAAAAAAATAAATTTACTTAATAATAACATCTTAAGTAATTTTATTTTTGATATACTGTGACTGTAACCTGATTATGATTATACTTGGCACTTCCATCTTTCAATTCTACATGATCCATCTTAACAGCAAAATTTATTTTACTCTGAATTCCGGCTAATATCTTTTGCGCCAAAATTTTATTTTTATCATAAGTAATGGTGACTTCTTTAACCCTGCCTTCAGAAATGCTTTTTATTATAGAATCAATTTTCAACTGATCATATTTTTCGAAAAACACAGGGTACCACCCACCAATAAGCTTCTTTTGCAAGCTATGCTCAGGTTTAGCCTCTTTTTGAAGTTCAGTAGTTGAACTACAACCTGCAATAATAATAATTCCTGACAGCATAATAGCTGCCGCAAATAATTTTAGCATACTAATTTCCTTTTTTTAGTTATCATAAAATATAAATAAATGCTCAGCAGAATAATTCAAACTCAGTATCACCTCAGTAGTGTATGAAATTTGTAGGCTATTCCCCATATAATTCGATCGGAAAAGAAAATAGCTTATTTATTTTTAGAAATTTTATTTCTCTGTAGTTGGTCTTTGTCAATATGCGGGGCTAGATATATTGTCTGTATAATAACAAAAATAACCATTAATCCCAAAGTACCGAAAAGTTTAAAATTCACCCAGGCATTCGTTGAAAAATTGTAAAGGACATACAAGTTTACAAAACCTAACACTGCAAAAAACAGGCACCATGCCCCATTAAGATTATTCCACACTTTTTCAGGTAAAACAATCTGTTTGCTCAGCATTACCTTTATAATGTTCTTATTAAAAAATAATTTTGTTATTATTATGCCTAAAGCAAAAATCCAGTAAAGAATTGTCGGTTTCCATTTAATAAACATGTCATCATGTAATATCAAAGTAAAACCACCGAATACCACAATTACAATAAGACTGATCCACATAGTTATTTCTATTTTCTTTTTCTTCAAAAAGGCTACATATAATATCTGTATAATGCTGGCAATAATTGCAATTGTTGTTGCATAATATATACCCTCAATTTTATATGTTATAAAAAAAAGAATAATCGGGAAAAATTCAACAAGAAACTTCATTAATAATATTTCCTCTAAATTAAATAAATATATCTATTAAAAAAAAATAAGATACATATGTGGATTATTAAAAAATAATAAAATACATTTGATTAATTTAAATACCATGAAATTTTATAATTTAGATTATAAACTTAAAGTATGTAAAGATTTTTAATTTGTATTTAGTCCTATTACCAATATTAATAGTCCAAATACAAAAAGCAATTTTTTATATTTATTGTCTATTACTATAAAATCCTTCATAAACAGAATAAAAGTCAAGGAAGAATGTACATATGGAATGGTACTATATATATCCACTGTTAATCTTAGCAGGTATTGCCTGCGGTTTTATAAATATACTGGCTGGATGCGGCGGTGCTATATCACTGTCGGTTTTAAACTTTTTTGTTCCCCTTAATATAGCTAATGGAACATTCAGAATCCCTATTTTGCTACAGAATATATCAGGAGTTCATGAATTTAAAAAGCATAATGCCTATACGAAAAAAACATCTATTCCGATACTTATCCCCATCATACTAGGAGGAATATGCGGAACATTAAGTGCTGTGTATATACCTCACAGCGGATTTAAATTCTTTGTCGGCGTTATGATGCTTGTTCTTTTTGTTATTCAACTTGTTAAAATATTCCACAAAAATAAGAAACAGCCAATTGAATACTCTGATAATCCAAAGAAGTATAATCCCATCTTGGTAAACATTTCATATTTTGTTGTTGGTATGTATGGTGGTTTTATACAAGTAGGAGTTGGAATTTTTTTACTTCTCACTATTGAATATTTCTCCAAAACTAATCTGTTCAGAGCCAACGCCATTAAAATTCTTGCTATATTATGCTATACAATACCTGCAGCATTGATTTTTATGTTTAACGGTCTGATTGACTGGAAACTTGGAATAATAATGGCTATAGGGAATATCATCGGAGCAAAAATAGCGGTGAAATCATCAGCAAAAATTAATACCAGTTATATTAGAGTTTTTGTTATTATAATATTACTTATTGCAGGTTTGTTCTATACTGGAATATTTACTTCCGTATCACATGTCTTGGATTAATTATTCTGTATAAATCATATTTAATTTTTGAATAAAAATATCCCTGTACTACTTTAACAAGAGATCATTGAGATTTTTTTTACATATAAAATAGAGATTATATTTATGATACGATGTGACTGGGTACCGAGTAATAATAAATTATATATCGATTATCATGACAAAGAATGGGGTGTTCCTGTTCAAGATGACAATATAATATTCGAATTTCTTGTACTGGAATCAGCACAGGCTGGTTTAAGCTGGCATACTATCCTTAAAAAAAGAGAAAATTACAGACAAGCTTTCTGTAATTTTAATCCTGAAAAGGTTTCTAAATTTGATGATGAAAAAAAGTTATCTCTATTTCAAAATCCAGGTATTATACGCAATAAACTTAAAATAAATGCTGCTATTAATAACGCCAGATTATTTTTAAAAGTCCAGGAAGAATTCGGTAGTTTTAATAAATATATCTGGAGGTTTGTAGATGGTTCTCCTAGAATTAATAAATTTAAAAAACTTGAAGAAGTTCCTGATAAAACTAAAGAATCAGAGGCAATGAGCAAAGATCTGAAACAGAGAGGTTTTAAGTTTTTAGGCCCGACTATCTGTTATGCACATATGCAGGCAACCGGGATGGTTAATGATCATATTGAAAGTTGTTTCAGATACAGGGAAATAATTGAATCCTATTAACCAGATAGACTAATTCATTAATAATTATTCACATAATGCTATAATAAATCATGGTTATTTTTTTTGATATAGACAATACACTTGTAGATCACATAGGCTCTTCAAAAAAAGGAGCAGAATTTCTACGCCAAAAATACAATTTACATAAAAATAAAGATATTTTCTATTCATCATGGGACAAAGTAACAGGTTATTATTACGATGAATATCTTGCCGGTAAATTTACAAATACAGAACAGAGAAGAGAAAGAATTAAAACTGTCTTTAACAGAGATATGCCTGATGATGAAGCTGACCTTTATTTTGCACAATATTTAAAAGTTTATGAAGATACCTGGACTCTTTTCGATGATGTAAAACCAATGTTAAATAAATTGTCATCATCATTCAAAATGGGAATTATTACAGACGGATCAAAAAATCAACAGGAAGCTAAACTGAAAAAAACTAAAATAAGAAATTATTTTGATGTCGTCCTGACTGCTGATATAGCAAATTCAGCAAAGCCAGATCCTGTTTTTTTTAAAATGGCCTGTATGCTTGCAAATGAGCAGGAGAGTAAATGCTGGTATATTGGTGATCTTTTGGAAAAAGATGCAATAGGAGCTGCTAATGCCGGATTAAATGGTATTTGGCTTAATCGAACAGGCATAATTGCAAATCATCATTTATCTGAATTTAACAACCTGCATCAATTCTCAAACTTCATGCTTAATAACAATCCCCTAACCTCTAATCCCAATTACTCAAACTAATTATGAATATAAGAACTGCTCAACATAAAGATCTTAAAGATATTGTCGAAATTTATAATCAGGCAATATTACAGAAAAATGCAACAGCTGACCTAACACCATTATCTATTGATGACAAACGCCAATGGTTTGAAGAACATACACAGGATAAATATCCCATTTGGGTTTACTGTGATGAATCTGATCATGTTCTCGGCTGGTGCAGTTTAAGCCCCTACAGAAGAGGAAGAATGGCATTAAGATTTACAGCAGAAATAAGCTATTATATTCATAAATATCACAGAAAAAAATCAATAGGCTCTAAACTACTCCAATATGCAATAGATCATTGCGAAGGCCTTGAGATAAAATCTATTTTTGGAATTCTTTTAGATATAAATATTCCAAGCATTAAAATCCTCGAAAAATTCGGATTTAAAAAATGGGCCCATCTTCCCGGAATCGCAGAAATAAACGGCAAAGAATGCGGTCATGTATATTACGGAATAAGAATATACAACTAAAAACGGAAACTGAATTTTTAATTCCCAGTTTCCGTTATTCGTAATTTGTAATTAAACTTTACCATCCATAATGTTCAGGCCCCCAGTCACGAATAACCTGTTCCTGTTTGGCAAATACAACTTTTCTTGAAGGAAGGTCCTTTGAAAGAATAACACCGGGACCGACCAAACTGTTAGCTCCTGTTTTAACTCCAGGCATAAGAATTGCATAAACACCTGTTCTTGAAAAATCGCCAAGGAATATAGCATTAGATTCACCATGCGGGATCTCTTTTCTGCCTTTTACCCTGTGAGGTGTTTCTCCATCATCAAATCTTAATGTACCGCATACTGTCCCTGCTCCGATATCAGTATTCTCTCCGATCACACCGAACATTTCCATATAATGGTACAAATAAACCCTTTTCATCAGGACGCCCCAGAATTCAGAAGCATGTCCAATGAAACATTCATCATTAATAGAAGAACCTTCAGAAATAAAACAGCTGTAACCTACAAAAACATTATTTGCAATAATAACATTTGGCAGAATCATTGCCCCGTTATCAATTACAGTATCATCACCTACAATCAGATTCCCTTCAACGATTACATTTCGTCCTATTTTACTGTTCTTTCCAAGTTTGACAAATCCTCTTAAATCAGCAGTATCATCAATACTTGCTCCTTCGGCCAATTCATTTTTTGTCAATTGCCCGCAAAGTTTTTCTACAACACCGCCATTGGCTTCCAAGATATGCCACGGTTTATCAATATCATAAAAAGCTTCCTGAGTTTCTATAGCTTTCATTTTAATTCCTGCGCGTCTCATATCAGAAACAGTAGCTTCAATAAAACGTTCGACAGGAGCCATCATTCCAACTTCAAGGTCCCGCATTATATCATCAGTGTTTTTCAGGAAATTCCATACTTCTTTATTAAAATGAAATCCAGCAAAGAAATGTGTCATATCTTCCCTGGAATGCCCCACAATACTATCTATACAGTCATCTGCAATTTTGGCTCCTATATAATTACGTGTTGTCTCTTTAAGCTTTGAAAGCAACACAGTGTTAGATTCGGAGTCAAATATTGCTTTGAGATCTTTTTCATCAATAATTGTATCGCCATATAGTACAACGAAGTCATCGGTATCAGAAAGCACTGTTTCTGCAGCAAGCAGACTGTCTACTGAGCTGGGACTATTAGCTGCGTTAACGCATTTTACATTGCTGTATTTTGAGAAGTAATTATCAACTTCATGGTTAAATTTACCTGTTACTATAGTAATATTATCTATTCCCAATTTTATGGCAGAATCTACATTATGCGCTAAAACAGGTTTTGTAGCAATAGGTATCATTGTTTTGTTTCTTACTTCATTATACGGCCACATTTTAGTGCCGTTACCTGCAGCTAAAATAACAAGTTTTTTAATCATAATATCTCCCCTTTTCATATATAAAATTTTAAAAACTAAAGTGAACGGACATAATCTTTATATTTATCAATAAACTTCTGGTTAAGTTTTTCCCCTTCATCAGTATTACTGCTGGCAAAAAATTCAACTTCGGCATCATCTTTTATCAGTATTTCAGCTACTCTTGCAACTATTGCATTAATAACTGTAGCGCCGATTGCAGTAGAAGTTGGAGCAACTTTACCATGTCCGGCATCTATACATGCATCTCCAAAAACACCTCCGTTATCAATAACGATATCTGCCATTTCGAACAATCGTTTACCTGAACTATGTCTTGAAGTCACCTGGCTACTATGATTTATACTTGTAAAAGCTATAACTATCATTCCACGTTTTTTTGCTTCAGATGCCATTTCTACAGGAACAGCATTTCTCCCTGAATTTGAAGCGATAATAATTACGTCACCTGCTTTTACTGGGTAGTCATCCAATAATGCACCTGCGTATCCATTCAGGCGTTCCAGAGCTGTACTTCTCACTGCACCTTCATGCAGCATTAATGCAGTATCAAAAATAGGGTAAATTTTTACCATCCCCCCTGCTCTATAAAAAAATTCTTCGGCTATCATATGTGAATGGCCTGTGCCAAATACATAAAGCCAATTACCATTTTTCTGGGCATCAGCTATTGTCTGTGAAGCTTTTTCTATATTTGGTTTTTCTACATTTTTCAGTCTGTCTACTAATTTTTCAATTTCATTAATGTACAAATCTATATTACTCATAATCCACCACTCCTAATTAAAATTAACAATCTATAAAACGTTTTTAGGGATTTCAACTTTTATTAATTTTCCTGCAAGAATCAGGGCTGCCTGATCCGGAGAGTATTCCGGAAACTTAACAGTTATATTTTTCCTTTCTCTGCCTAGAGAATTTTTAAAAAGCTCAAAGAAATAATCTGATTTCTGAAAACATCCTCCATAAACTCCAAGACATACATCAACTTTATTTAATTTGTTATGAAGCTGTATAATATATTTAACAAGATAGTTGACAGACGTTTCAACTATTTTTATACTCACAGCATCTCCCTGTTCTGCCGACATTATAACATCAACGGCAAAACCGGCTATAACGTTTTTTTTAATTGGAGGATTATAAACTTTTTCTATGATATCATCCAGTTTATCTATAGAAAAAAAAGCTTTTAGCTTATTTACAAGAACTGTTTTTCCGCCTATCTTCTCATAAGCTTTTATCGCATCTCTAATCCCCATAAGGCCAACATAATAACCGCTGCCCTGATCACCGAGAAGAGGTCCCCATCCTCCAATTGTAAAAAGCTCACCTGATTCACTTTCAGCAATCCCCATTGATCCTGTCCCGCTAATCTGAAATATGGCCGGAGAAGACCCGACACCTTTAAGACCTATATACAAATCACTTACTACTTTAAAATGTGGAGTATATCGTGCAACCTGCTGCATAAAGGGATGATTATCCATTAACTCATCCCCAATGCCTAAAGCAGCATTACCTATATATATCGAATCGCATTTTTTTTGAAGTGATTTTTCTATTTCGTCCATCATTTCACTGAATACAGTGCATGCTTTAGTATCCCCAACAGAATAAAAATTAATTGATGGACCTATAAATTCATAAGTTTTATTCTCATCTCTGTCAAATACCTTATAAATAGTTTTTGTTCCACCACCGTCAACGCCTATTATTAAACTCATAACTCCATACCCTCTGATCTATATGATATAGTAGAAAAAATTTGCTTTTAGATCAAACAATTTATGCATATATAATCTTATTTAACCACTTAAACGCGTACAATAACATAGGATGATTGACAGATTTTTCTATAGGAAGAATGTTTGAATAAGTAAAATAATCTTAAAAGCACATAAACAGATTTAATATTCACATATATTGACTAATTTTATAAAATTTATTTTTGTTCTATATGTGTATATATTTTTACAGTAGCAGTTCCTGCTTTCAGCATACCGAGCTTTTCTGCAGCTCTTTGAGATAAATCCAGAATTCTGCTTTTAACAAATGGTCCTCTATCATTTATTTTAACATAAACAACTCTTCCATTCTTAACATTCACTACTTTTGCAGCAGTGCCAAGCGGTAAAGTACGACTTGCGGCAGTAAGAGACCATGGATAAAAAGTTTCTCCACTGGCAGTTTTTTTATAATGGAAGCCTTTGCCATAATAAGATGCGGTTCCTACTTGATATAAATACCATGGTCTCCAATGTGAAGGTGGATAGATAAAAAAAGCCAAAACAACAATTAATACTACGGCAAAACAACGCTTCAATTTTATGGATTTTGTAATTTTCTGTAATAAAAAACTATAAATATTGGAAATCAGGATAAAAAACCATTTCACATGTGGATAAAATTTCCTAAAAAAATCATTAATTTTTTTATAAGGTTTACTGAAAATTCTAATTTCACCAATAGAAGTCCAAACAGCAAATAATATAAACACAACAGCTATACAGCACCAGCAAACTATTTTGTGCAGAAACAGAATAGCAATCCATATAGCAGAGCAGCAACAATCTATAATTTTCAAAATTAAAGACATTTAATATCTATCCTTGATTAGAACAAAAAAAAATATATTATTAAGTGATCTTTATGATTTATAAAATTCCAGACCTTTTGCGGAAGGTAAATTTTTAAATAAAGAGTCTTCTCTGATGCTAATTAAAAAATTACTCTCAAATTCTCCTAAATATTTATTGGCCCATTCCCATAAGGACATTATATAAAGATAATCGCAGTGGAGAGTATTTTTGTTATTGCCTCTTTCCATATGAGATGAATTGAGACATAAACCAGGATCAATATTGTTTAATATTATATTTTCTCCGGTGGATTCTACCTTGGGAAAAAGAGATCTCAACCACTTTTTTAAAAGGTTTCCTGTCTGCCTAGAACTGAAACATGGAGTAACAATAGAACTATTATTATTTTCTGCAATAGCTGTTTTAGGCCAGAGAGAATTGTCAATTTTATAGCTATTAGTATCAGTAATTTTATTTACTGTCATCTTTTTATTACGTATCTCTAGAATATTTTTAGCAACGTCAGCAGTGCTATTTTCTGATTCACAGCCCCATGCAAAATACCAGGTAAATCTAAGGTTAATTCTTGGAAAGGCATGATCATTATTCCATACAAAAGGCTGTCTGTTAAATAATATGCCGTCACTTTTAAATATGAGAGAATAGTTACATTCTGCTTCATATCTATCAGCATGACTCCATCGCCACAAATCATAACCAGTTCCAACTTCAAGCATAGTACCATCTTCAGCTTTGAACAGAACAACCAACGGAATACAGTCAAATTTATATTCATTTTTCTCTAGTGAAGCTACATCAAGTTCTTTAACTGAAATATTTAAATCATCTATACTATTTTGCCCGATTATTAAAATTTTCGACCATTTCCCAGGAACTTCAAGAGTATCTATCTTCATATATTTCATTGGGGTTTCTGAATGAAGAGTAATATCTGTAACAACTTTTATGTGATTTGAAGCCTGTTCCCATTTTCGTTTTATTACCGGTTCAGAGCCAAAAGGATGTATCGTTTTTGAATCAACCCATTGCCAGTCAGTTTTTTCTGAAGTATGCGTACGTGTATATTCACTTATCCCATTAAGTTCTTTAAGCATCCCAAGTTCTGTTCCTCTGCTTTTCAGCAAAGTTCTATTATTATAAGAGAACGCCATATCCCCTGTTCCGGCTATATCAAATTCGGCTTCCCAATGATCTTTATCTGGATTATTATTCTGTATTTTATAACTCATATATGCTAATTATCCTCTTAGCTATTTTACAATTGGCCAATATCTGTTTCTCTTGGTTTTTACAAGTTCCACATTCATTTCAAATAAATTTTCGATATTATTCACTTTCAATATATCGTCTCTATTACCAATTGCTAAGACTTTACCGTTTTTAAGCATCATACCTTTATTAAATTCCGGTATGATATCTTCAATTCTCTGAGTAACAAAAATTATTGAAGGAGACTCTTTGCTCTGTGTCAAGTTTTTAAGCATATCCAATAGATGTTCACGACTTTTTAGATCAAGATGTACACAGGCCTCATCAAGTATCATTATTTTAGCTTCGGACATTAAAGCTCTTGCAATTAATACCTTAACCTGTTCACCTGAAGATAAATCCAAAAAAGATTTTCTCTCCAGTTTTAGTGCATCCAATGCAGTCAAGAATTTTTTGGTTTTTTCAATTTCATCATCAGTAGCCTTTCGGTATAGTCCTACAGTAGAGTCCACACCTGAAATTACAACATCCTGAACTGTCCATTTTGAATTCGAAGTCCATTTCAGCAGATAGGGACTTATCCAGGCAATTTTTTTCCTGACATGAAAAAGATCGCATTTACCATAAGTATTGCCTAATATACTTATTTCAGAGCCGTATTTAGGCCAGATATAAACTAGAATCATTCTGGTTAAAGTAGTTTTCCCAGCACCGTTAGGCCCTAAAATAAACCAATGTTCCCCATGCCTAACTCTCCAGTTTACATTAAATAATATTTGTTTCCCACCTAAAAACAGGTCAGCATCTTTTATATTAACAACTAAATCATTTATCATGTCTCACCGCCCACCTAATCATTTCATAGTATTTTGCAGATGTAAATTCAGCCTAATAAGGAGCTTCATTATACTCCAGATAATGCCTTCCCTCCTGTGCTTCAATACCACCAAACACTTCTATTTTACCCAATTTTTTATTTTCAGTAAGCATAGGTACTGATTCAATAAACTTACGATATACCGCCTTCTCCTCCAGTTGACAGTTAATATCATAAACAAAATAAGAATAAATTTTTGAACTTGTCTGTACAAGTATGTGAAGTCTTGAAAATCTATCAATTTTACATTCAGGTTTCTGAGTTCCAATATCAACGCCAAGTTTGGTTACACCATACACATATTTATCATCTTCAACTTTTAGACAGTATATTTTGTCCTTGCCGTCAAAATACCTTAAAATAACATACTTTCTTTTATCGATTATATTTCCATTTTCAGGCACTTTGGACGTCGGCACGCCGACAGTTGTACTCCATACAACATGCCCTTTTGCTATTTGGAAATATATAGAGTTCGACTGATAAGATGCTGTAAAATTGGAGTGTTCTACAATAGCCTTAATTTTATATCTGCCAACGTTTGGAAAATTATAAATGCTTGTAAGCGGTATGATAAACTCCTCTTTTTCTCCAGGAGAAATTACTTTGCCTTCAACCTTATAATTATTATTCAGAGGTACGGGAGTTTTTCCTGATATGGTTTCTATCTCAAATTTAATATTTCCATTAAGCTTAGGGTTTAAGCCAAACACTATAGGATGTCCAGCCTGGTTCATTAAAGTAACCTTAGCATAAATTTTTTCGTATT
This sequence comes from Victivallales bacterium, assembly GCA_036011305.1. Classification (GTDB taxonomy): domain Bacteria; phylum Verrucomicrobiota; class Lentisphaeria; order Victivallales; family GWF2-38-69; genus DASCNA01. The sequence continues at coordinate 38,504 of DASCNA010000249.1, read as the reverse complement.
TTAAATAACTTTTATTGTTCAATGCCAACTTCATACCTATTTGAGCAAAGGAAACAGAAGAGGCTAATATCAAAACAACAGTCAAAAGAAATTTTATGATTTTCATAGCTACCTATCTTTTAATACTTCACTTAACTTATTATTTATATCTTGGGCTACTTTTTCATCTTCAATATTTTTTTGACATTCCAGTGTATTGACAGAGCAGTCTCTTTTCAAACATTTAATACAGCCTTTTTCAGATTGATATACTTTATGCCATTCCCAGTAAGGACCGGTCTTCTCAGGATATGTAGGGCCAAAAAGTGCAAACACAGGAACTCTAAGAAAAGCGGCAATATGCATTGGCCCGCTGTCATTGGTTAAAAGCAATTCTGAGTTTCTGATCAACTCCACTAATTCTGCTAGGCTGGTTTCCCCTACAGTAGAAACTGGTTTTGCAATAAGACATAAATCAGTTAATTTTTTAGCTATTTTTATTTCTGCACCTGAACCTATTAATACAATTTTAATGTCAGGATGCTCCTTAGTAATATCATCGGATATTTTTGCAAAAAATTCCGGCGGCCATGTTTTTGTTGTCCATCTTGCCCCAGGCGAAATTGTGATATATCTGTCACCTGATTCAATATTTTTACTTTGCAGGATTCTTTTTATGTTTATGTTCTCATTTACTGGTAAAATATAATCAGGAACGCTATGATCTGTTTTGAAAATTGATGCAACCAAATATATATTTTTATCTATAGCATGTGTTATATCTTCAGGAATATCTATTTTATTGTGATAGGCTAAAGTAGATATTTTTTCTCTAACATCAGAAAAACCAACTTTCTTACCTGATCTTGCAATAAATGTAAATATAGCACTTCTCATTAATCCCTGCATATCAATAACTAAATCATATTTAGACTTTCTAATGTCAAAAAACAAATTTAAAAATGTCTTAACTGCTCTAAACCAATTTTTAAAATCCTTACGTCTAAAGAGAATTACTCTGTTTAAATCTTTTTCAATGTAAGAAAGAATCGGGGCAAAACTAATATTAATAAACCAGTCAATTTCAGCATCAGGAAAATATCGTTTCAGCAGATAAAAAGCAGGAAACGCATGAAATATATCCCCTAAACTGCTTGGCTTAATTATAAGTATTTTTTTTATATTCTGATCAGTACTATCAATAGCTCTGATATCGTTTATGTTGACAATTTTAGGTTCAAAAGCTTTTTTCATTATTCCTTGCAATAACTAATTAAGAATTAATAATAATATCAACAGCCTTTTTCAAGTCTATAAGCAAGCTCTTCCGGCAAACCTGCAGCTTTAATTTTGTCCTGCGCAGCTTTAATATCATATTCTACGCATATTCGTTTTAATACTCTTGATCTTGTGTCAAAAATACAGAAAGAAGCTCTGGGGTCACCATTTCGAGGCTGCCCGATACTACCTGGATTTACTAAGTATTTCATGTCTCTATCAAGCTTTAATGAAACTTCACTTTCAAAAATATCTATATTATTCCATGGTTTATACACTGATATTTGTTTCTGCTCATCATGAATAGAAGAATCTTTTATAAACAGCGCAGGGATATGGGTATGACCGCAAAAGGTTATCTGAGTCATCTGATATATAAAATTGTCATGTGCATCATGTGCATCAAATATATACCCCCATGAACTTGGAGAATCCAGTGTACCATGGACAAGAGTAAACTTATCTTTTATGTTTACAATTTTAAGTTTTGGGGTCATAAGCCATTTCCTTTGATCTTTAGTCAGTTGCTCTCTAGTCCAAAAAATTCCTTTTTTTGCCAAAGGATTACAGCCAATCAAAGATATGTCGCTTCCTGCGTATTCATCATGATTACCCAAAACTGAAAATTCTATATCCAGATTCTTAATCATTTTTATACACTCAGAAGGGCTTGCATTATAACCGACAATATCACCAAGACATATAAATTTATCAATATGTTCTTCAAAACACCTAGTTAGTACCGCCTCAAAAGCCTCAGAGTTAGCATGAATATCACTAATTATCGCGTATATCATATTGTTTTGTCATTCAATTATAATTATTATGCAGCTTACAACATAACTATCAATATTTAATAATAGTATTTACATTTTCTCCTGCAAGTACTTTTCTTCCCTGAAGTGCTTCAAGTTCAATTAAAAATTCAATTCCAAGAATTTGAACATCAAATTTATTAACCAGTTTAACAGTAGCTTCAGCTGTTCCACCTGTTGCTAAAAGATCATCTACTATCACAACCCTATCTCCCTTTTCAAGGGCATCCTGATGAATTTCCAATGTTGCTTCACCATATTCCAGAGCATATGAAGCTTCATAAGTTTTATATGGAAGTTTACCTTTTTTTCTGACAGTAACCAGTCCGATCCCAAGTTTATAAGCTAAAGCTGTTCCAAAAATAAACCCCCTGGATTCAATACCAATTATTTTTGTAGGTTTGACTTGATAATTATTATCCATAAGGTCAGTAGCTAAAGAAAGGAGTTTACCGTCCTGCAGTACAGTGGTTATATCATAGAACAAAATACCTGGTTTTGGAAAATCTTTTACATTCCTGATAGCATTTTTTATTAAATCAGCATCCATTGTCTTTTCCTCTAATTATACGTTAGTGAATAAAAAAAGAAAAATGCGGCATTAGAATAAGCCGGATTCTGTATCCTGTGAAACAGGATTGGCAACCATCTATCTATGCAGCCAGGACCCGGGATTATAGCCACGAGCAGCAGCGAATCCCCTATTTGGCCTTGCTCCAGGAGGGGTTTACCTTACGATTCCGCTTACGCGATAACCCGGTGGGCTCTTACTCCACCATTTCACCCTTACCCTATTTGCATAAGCAAAAGGGCGGTATATTTCTGTGGCACTTTCCTTACTCTGGCGTATTGTCCAAAGTATCCTGCTATTGCAGGACTCCCTGCTCTATGGAGTCCGGACTTTCCTCTCAATTTGCATTGAGCAGCTGCCTACTAACACCGCAAAATTTCTTATTTTAAATTTTTTCTTTTTCCGAAACAGTATAATATATCACCTTGTAGGATTTTTTCATCGGCTTTTGGATTTGGAATTGCTTTATTATTTCTTTCAATTGTAAGTATCTGGGCTCCAATACTTTCTTTAAACCCACTATTTTTTATAGTTTTATTGCAAAACAAACTATGCTCATCAATGAAAATTCTTATTATACCATACTCGGTTTCTCCGATCAACATACTCTCAAATGTAGCAGGGTTAACTATACTTGATTTCTTCATTCTGTCTCTTATTTTCAGAGTAACCATCACCCATAACTTAGTCCTGAAGAAAAATCTATAAATAAGTCCAAGTACTATAATCAATAATAGAACAGCCAATAAACCTTCAACAAAACTAGGTATCCTGATATTCAGGAACGGTATATGCTTATAATGGGCATTTGAATTAAACATTTTCCCGAGAAAATTAACAAAAGTAGCAAAAAGAGATACTGAGCCAGCATAGCCAAAGACCATCATTAATGAAGCAATTCTTTTTCTACCTGGATGGTTTATAATAGATTCGGCCTCTCTGGTAGTAAAACCAGTTAAGGTAAAACATGATAATGCCTGAAATTTTGCCTGACTCCAGCTCATACCGGTAAGCTCAAAAGCAACTGCTCCTATTCTGACAACGACAATTACAACCAATATTGTCAGCAAAAATAAAAATAAACTATCCATAAAAATAACCTTGTTTCTTAATTATAAAGTTCCAGACCTATATAGACAAAAAATATTAAACTTTTTATTTAAAGCTTTGATTATTTAAATAAAGACTTAATATATATTATCAAATTTTTCAGATTTTTATACACAAAAATACTCACATTCATATATTTTTTGATAAAACTGATATTTATTCTTATTAACTTCAAGTATTATTTACTAAAGCAATAACAAAGGATTATTAAACATGAAACTTGATTTTTCAAAATCAGAAGACGGCCTAATTCCTGCAATAGCTCAGGACTGGGCAACAAATGAAGTTCTAATGCTGGCTTACATTAATGAAGAAGCATGGAACGAATCTTTAAAAACCGGCAACGCTACTTACTGGTCAAGATCCAGAAATAAATTATGGAAAAAAGGTGAATCATCCGGAAATGTACAGGAAATTAAAGAAATTTATTTTGACTGTGATGAGGACACAGTTATATTTAAAATCAATCAAATAGGTGGTGCAGCCTGTCATGTCGGTTATAAAAGCTGTTTCTATAGAAAGTTAGATAGAAGAACCAATGAAGTTGAAACAATTGGAAAACCTGTTTTTGATCCATCTGAAGTTTATAATAAATAGTTACTGTATGTAAAATATTGAACAGGATAATATGATGACAAAAGTTGACAGTTTATTATTAATTGAAATTAAAAAATTATTTCCAGAACTAAAAATACATGCGGATACTCCCTGGAAAAAGCTCACTACTCTAGGTGTTGGAAAAGCCTGTCCGGTATTAGTAGAAATAGAAAATAATAATGTTCTTTCAAAATTTTTACACTTTTGTCATATTAAGAATATTGATATTATACCTATAGGAAATGGAAGTAATATTGTCGGTTCCGATGAAGCAATCGATTCTGTCGTTATTAAACTAAATCCAGAAAATTATACATATATAACTTCAGATAATAATATCTCAATCTGCGGAGCAGCAACACCTATCCATGATTTAGTAAAAAACATTTCATCTTCTATCGGTAATCTTCAATATTTGAAAGGTATTCCTGGCACTATGGGTGGTTCGTTAAGAACAAATGCAGGAAGATCTGGGATATCTATTGGAGATTTTATTGCAGAACTGAATGGATTTGATTATGCAGGTAACAGATGGTCTTCGAAAGACAGGCAGGTAACCTGGACCTACAGATCTTCTTCACTCCCGAAAGATGTAATTATCACATCAATTATACTGAAGGACAATAAAATAAAATTAGATACAGACTTGGACAATCAACCTGATATTTTTCCTCTGGGCAGTATCAAAAAAGGTAATGCCGGGTGCTTTTTTAAAAACCCTTTACAAGGCTATAGCGCCGGTAAACTTATAGAGCAGAGCGACTGCAAAAATGTAAATTACGGCGATGCTGTAATAAGCAGCAATCATGCTAATTTTATTACTAATATTAATAATGCATCTGAAAAAAATATCATTGATTTAGCAATACATATTAAAAAGAATGTAGTTCAGCATACAGGAATTTATTTAGAGCCTGAAGTAGTTTTCGCCAATAAAACAACTTATCAAAAACTAAATAATGCCATTAAGGCTCTTGAAGTATTAATTCTTAAAGGCGGCAGTTCAAGAGAGCGTGAAGTTTCTTTGGAATCTGCCCAAGGTGTTTCAAAGGCTTTAAAAGACGCAGGCTATATTGTGGAAGAACTAGATATCAGTGAGCCTAAAATACCTGACAAATATAATAACTTTCATGGAGTGGTATTTCCTGTTCTGCATGGTGGCTTTGGAGAAAATGGTGAACTGCAGCGAGAACTTGAAAATAAATCAATAAAATTTGTAGGATGTTCAAGTGAAATATCACAAATAGTTATTGATAAAATTAAAAGCAAAAAGTTTTTTTCTGCTAATGATATACCTACGCCAGGGTATGCTGTACTTAAAATTGGAGAAACTGCATTTCCTGATGCACTAGACCTACCAGTTATAGTCAAACCCCCAACTGAAGGTTCAACTGTAGGTATTACCATTGTTAAAAGTATGAACCAGTGGCATGATGCACTGCAAAAAGCATCAGGTGACATTACTGGAACCATAATGATTGAAAAATTTATTAAAGGCATAGAACTTACTGCTCCTATATTAAACGGCAAAGCCTTACAATTAGTGCAAATCTGTCCTCCAGGTGAACTCTATGATTATGATGCCAAATACACACATAGTGCAGGAAAAACAGTTTATATGGCACCTCCTGAAGAATCTGAAGTCTCACAAGAACAGCAAAATCAAATAAAAGAGTATGCTAAAAAAGCATATAATAAGATTGGTGCCAGGCACATGCTGAGAGTAGATGTTCTTATTTCAGATAAGGATAACAAACCGTATTTTATAGAAATGAACAGTCTACCAGGTTTTACCTCCAGCAGCTTACTTCCGAAAGGAGCAGAAGCCGATGGTATCCCATATATACAATTATGCAGTAAATTGATCCAAATGGCTTTCAATTAATAAAATCCACTATTCCGTATAATGTAACTCTATAATATTACAACCAATTAAAACTCTTACGAGAGAATTTATTATAAATTGCTATAATCAGTAAAATATAATTTTATCAAATAAGGCTCAATAAATTATGGAATTAGATGAAGTTAGTAATCTGCTTATAAACAATTCGATAAAACTAATCAGATTTCTCTATTGTGATAACAGCAGTATAATAAGAGGCAAAGCTGCAACAGATAAAACTTTCGATGCAAGTAAAAAAGCCGGTATTGGACTAACTGTAGCCCAGCAGGCTGTAAACATGTTTGATCAGCTTCAGCCGGTTGAAGGTTTTCAACCGGTAAGAGAAGTTAGGTTAGTTCCTGACCTTCAATCATTAAAAATACTTCCTTATGCTGAAAATACAGCAGCTGTAATGTGCGATCTTATGACCAGTGAAAATAAATCATGGGCAGCTTGTCAAAGATATTTTATAAAAAGAATGATCAGTTCATTTGAACATCACGGGTATAAAATTCAGGCTGCATTTGAAAATGAATTCTGTTTGTATAAGCAGAATGATAACGGAGACTGTATTCCACTGGACCATTCTCAGTGCTTCAGCTCTATTTCCATGGCATCTGCCTCAAAAATTATAAATGAAATTATCAATGCATTGGAAAAGCAAAATATACAAGTAGAATTTTATTATCCAGAATGCAGTTTTGGACAGCACGAAATATCCATTCATTACTCAGATCCACTTACAGCAGCAGATAATCAAATTTGGTTCAGAGAGACAGTTAGAAGTGTTGCTGAAAATCATGGTTTAAAAGCTTCTTTTTCACCTAAGCCCGATAAAGATAGTGCAGGAAACGGTTCCCATATACATCTAAGTATATGGGATTTAGAGAACAATAGAAATCTCTTATTTGATAAGGATGAGAAATACCAACTGAGTAAAATAGGACGTAATTTTACTGCTGGAATTCTAGCTCATACACCAGCGCTTTTAGCTTTAACAGCACCAAGTGTTAATTCATATAGACGGCTTAAGCCGTTTTCCTGGAGCAGTGCATATACATGCTGGGGGCCCGAAAACAGAGAGGCTACAGTTAGATTGATCCAACCTTCAAGTTTAGACAACAAAGACAACATTAACCTTGAATATAAACCATCTGATCCAAGCAATAATCCATACTTAGCTCTTGGTTCACTTATTGCAGCAGGTCTGGACGGTATTATTAATGATCTCCATCCTGGCAGTCCAACTCTATATGACCCTGCAACTTTCACAGATGAAGAAAGGATGAAATTAAACATATACCGCTATCCTGAAACTCTGAATACTGCTTTAAAAGAACTAAACAAAGATACTGTTCTTCAAAATGCCCTGGGTTGCGAACTTTTAAAAGTTTTCACTGCAGTAAGACAATCAGAATACGATATTTTCAGCAAAAAAGATGTAAGTTTTGAAATTGAAAATCACATGTTCAAATATTAATGATTTTTTATTTTACGGTTTAATTATATTATGAATTTAAATGATATCCCAATAATAGATCACCATGCACATCCAATATTAAAACCTGAAGCCTTAAATGACATAAATGACTTCACTTTTTGGTTTACTGAATCAAGCGAAATTCAAGTCTACTCACATCAAATAAAGAGTTCTATATTTTTTAAACAGGCAATGCGCTGGATATCAGAAGATTTACTTTCTTGCAATAATAATATCAGTGATATTTTCAGTTCAAGAATTAAAAAAAATCATGATATATACACAAATACAATCTTCAAAAAATCTAATATCACCAATCTGATGTGTGATTTTGGATTTCCCCGATCAGGAACATATAATTTGGATGAAATGGAAAAAATTACTTCAATCCCCATAAAAAATATAGTTAGGATAGAAACTATTGCAGAAGAAATCATTTTAAGTAGTAATACCATGGAAGATTTCACAGAAAGTTTCACAGAATGTCTTTTGAGTAACATCAATAATCAATGCATTGCTTTCAAAACGATAATAGCATATCGAACTGGTATCAGCCTGAATAATCACTCCAAAGATATATTGAGTAAAGAGTTCAAAAGAGTCAAAACTGAAAACAATCTTAATATCAAACTAAACTCTAAACCGCTTAATGAGCATATTTTGAAAATAGCCTTGAAAATTGCTGAAAAATATAAACTGCCTTTTCAGTTTCACACAGGTTTTGGCGATAATGATGTTGATTTAATAAAAGCAAATCCATTAAAATTAAAACCTATAATAGAAAAATATAAAACTCCGATAATTATACTTCATGCAGGGTGGCCGTATTACAGAGAGGCAGCTTTTTTATGCTCAATATATTCAACCGTATGGCTTGATATCTCTTTGGCTGTTCCTCATATCACTACAGGTATATACAATTTATTATTGGAAGTGGCAGGTATTGCTCCATTAGAAAAAATATTGTTTGCTACTGATGCATCAGGTCTTCCTGAACTATATTGGATTGCATGTAAGAGTATACGAATTGAATTGGAAAAAGTACTGAAAAAACTGGTATCAGATAAATATATTAATAATAATGGAGCCTATGCTGCTGCAGAAAATATTTTATATAAAAATTCCAGGAAAGTTTATTGTGTATAAACTGGTCCTATAATAAATTTTTTTAATTCATCCATAAAAGCTTCAGGATTTTCCCACGGTACTCTATGTCCCGCATGCTGTATTATGGCATGTTTTATATTTTTGTAATTTGTTTCTAAGTTTTCCCCAATTTCACTATATTTTTTATCTTTCTCACCTGAAATATACAAAATCGGTTTATTTATTATCCCACTTAGAAATGTTATCAGATCTTCCTGCCTCCCTTTAGAAAATATATTAAAGAATCTGGAAATAGTTTTTCTGTCAAAATCTTTTTCTTTACAAACAAACTTATTATCATAACCACAGAATACACTTTGACTATTCCAGTTTTTTAGAAGTTCATCCCACGGTTCAACAAGAAATCTATCACTCCATGATTTATCAAATACCAGCTGTCTGTAACGTTCTTTTTGATTTCCATACCCTGTATCAGTTCCAATAATTACAGCTTTCTTCCATATATTCGGTTTTGAAATAAGAGAGTGCAAAGCCAACCTCCCACCTAAAGAATATCCAAGCAGAAAATTATCTTCACATTTACTCTGAACAGTAACCTCTCTGCAGAAAAGTTTTGACCACTCCCAAAGTGATTTACCGTTACTTTTCCATAAGTTAACTTTATGGATATTGAACTGATCGGAGAAATTTTCTTCAAGATCACTCCATACACTTGGAAGTTGGAGATTTCCATGTATACACCACAGATTAGGTTTTAGAATTTTTTTAATTTTATTCATAATTACCAAACAATAGAAAAAATTTATTTTCAACTTTAGCTTTATAATTTATTTTTATGAGCCATATTATAACTTAATTTTTGAAATTTTGGATAACAAAAGTGGAAATTCTTTATTCTAGGTCTAAATGAACCTGAATCTTTTTAAAACATCGAGATATAATACAATGTTTGATAAAAATATACTGAATACTATAAAAAATAATGGACTCCAAAATATTGCTTATAAAGGCAATTTTGGTTTAGAAAAAGAAAATTTAAGGGTAACCGAAAATGGCAACCTTGCCATGACTCCTCATCCGAAAGCATTCGGAGACAAGCTAAACAACCCGTATATAACTGTAGACTTTTCTGAAAGTCAGGTGGAAATGATAACTCCTCCTGTAAATAGTATTAATGAACTTTATACTCTTTTAGAGAATTTACATGACAGTATCAGTATTGAGTTAAAAAATGAATATTTGTGGCCGCAGAGCGTTCCCCCTAATATCCCAAAAGAGGAGGACATACCGATAGCGCATTTTAACGGTACACTTAAAGGAAAAGATTCAGAAAAATACAGAAGAATGCTTGCAGAAACTTATGGAAGAAATACACAGCTTTTATCAGGAATTCACTATAATTTTTCTTTTAAAGATGAATTTCTTGAGGAGCTGAATAACCTTATAGCGCCCGAAAAAAGTTTAAAAGAGTTCAAAAACTATATTTATCTTAAGATATCCAGGAACTATATAAAATATCACTGGCTGGTTATTTATTTAATAGGTGCAAGTTCTGCTGTCCATGAAACTTATTTTAATAAATGTCTTCATCACCTCTGTAAATGTATGAATAATATGAAGAAAAAAGATAATTATTATTACTCACATGACGCCATATCATTCAGACACGGAAGATGCGGGTATAGGAATAAGGAAAACCTGTTTGTATCATTCAACTCCATTGATCAGTACATTGAAGATTTAGAGGAACTGGTTAAAGAGGGTACAATAACCGGAGCAAGGGAATTTTACAGTCCAATAAGGATAAAAACTAAACCTACAAATGATATATTTACAACCCTTAAAAATAGTGGTATACAATACCTTGAAGTCAGAACAATTGATATTAATCCATATTGTAAAGCAGGAATCGAAATTAAAGATTTACATTTTATTCACATCTTCTTGCTTTACTGTCTACTTTTAGAAGACTGTGAATTAAGCAATATGGATTATCATATGGCTATAGAAAATCATGACATGGCAGCAATGAGCGGTAAAGCAGAAGACCAGAAATTATATAAATATGAAGGCGGAAGAACACTGCTTAGAAAATGGGCTTCAGAACTGTTTAGCAATATGGAACAATTAATTAATAAACTGGATTTCAATAAAGATTTTTATCTAGATATTCTTAAGTTTGAAAAAAAAAAACTAAAAGATGATGAAAATATGTATTCTACAAAAATTGTTGAAGATGTACTGAATTCTGATCTTATTTTATTTCATATAAATAAAGCTAAAGAGTATCTAGTTAAAAGTAATAAGCGTAAAAAAGAATTAGAAAAATATAAACCTGTTTTCGGTATAAAAAGCCAATAATATATAATACATCGATCAAATATGCACACAACTGCTTATTTTATGGATTTGAAAATTCTGTTATAATACAAAATCTGACAAACTAAAATAAATGCACATATTGCTCCCAGTCCGTTAGGTACAACAATAAACCAGTCCGGTTTGAATATTCCATATACAACCCAAGATGTAAATGTAAGAAAAAGAAATACAAATAGAAATAAAGATAGTCCCGATGCAGTTCCTGCCTTAAAGTTTTTTATAATTTGAGCCGGTAAACCAATTGCTGTATATATAATAGTGATAATGCTAGCTGTCCATCCAAATACATCAACCATTCCAATATCCATTTATCAAGCCTCCATGTTTTTAAATAAAAATGGTATCAACAATTTAAGAGTCATCTTTTATTTTGCAAAATCGGCTCCGGGCATAGGCACATATGAGGTAATCCCACCGTCTGCGTAAAAATTCTGACCTGTAATGTAACTTGCTTCACTTGAAGCAAGAAAAATAACAGGTTTAGCAATTTCTTCAACAGTTCCAACGCGTCCCAACGGTATATACGGTTTCCAGTTATCAGGATAGTTAATATCTGTATCCCTGTTGCGTTTGACATCTGTTGTTCCGGGAGAAAGAGAATTAACTCTAATACCATAAGCGGCTAACTCTACAGCCATTGATTTAGTGATTAAAATAACACCGCCTTTGGATGCACAATATGGCACCAAACAGTCTAAGGAACCATAAGCCGCAGCAGATGCAATATTTACAATACTGCCACGGATTTTATTCTTAACCATATATTTGGCAACTGCCTGGGAACAAAGAAAAACACCTTTCAGGTTAATATTTATTGTTGAATCCCAATTATCTTCCTCTATTTCTAAAAATGGTTTCCACAATGCAATACCGGCATTATTAATCAACACATCAATCTTACCGAAATAGTCTATGCTTTTATCAACCATTTTTTCAACTTCTATTTTTTTGGATACATCGGCTTTGCATATATAACCTTTTCGACCAAGCTTCTTAACTATACCGAGAGTTTTTTCTGCATTTTTCAAATCAGAATTATAATTGATTATTACATCAGCACCTTCCTTAGCAGCCTCTATTACAATACCTGATCCAATACCTTTACTTCCACCGGTTACAAGAACTACTTTCTCTGCTAATTTCATATCACACCTATATCAATCGATGTTTCTTAGAAAAATCGTTATAATTTTATTTATAACTTCCAATCTTTAAAATATCGGCAATATTCGCTTTTGGGTTTATGACCGGTTCAATAATATCAGTCGCTGTTGTCATAACAGTTGTAACTCCAGGACCATGACCGGCACGCAAACAGTCACTGTGAACAACAATGCCGATTGAAACTGATCCCTGTCTATATGCTCTGCCATATCTGTTATCATGATCCATTAAAGCTACAAAATCACCAAATCTAATTTTATCAAGATTAAATTTTTTTACAGTTTCAGGGTCACTGGTCATAATATCATAATCACCTTTAGCAACATGCGCAGAACCAAGGCCAGATCCCATACACGGAGCAGGAACAATTGTAGTTACCGGAACCTTTAATTTATCATTTCCCACTGGTGTAATATTAAGTTCCTCAAGAAATACTGGATCAAGGTTAAACAAATGTATATCAGGATAAGCTGACAGTTTAAGTCCCTGCCCTATTGCATAAACAACAATTTTATCATCATATGTCAACTTTTCCTTTACATGTCTAGGGAAGTCTATAATAACATGTTCAGAACCACCATGATGACCAATCACATATCCTATTTCGCCTTTAGCTTCACCGCTAACAATTTTTGCTTTATTTCCTACACATGAAAATAGCTGAAATGAATTATTAGGATGTTCCATGGGTTTTAAGGTATTGCATGTACAGCTTACACCAGGTTCAATATGGTCTCCTGCCAAGCCAAAAGCAGAGTCTCCTACCTGAACATTTAAGGTTATTCCACCAATACCAGGCAGAATAAAAGGAGTTCCATTTAAATCAACGCCCCATGTATCTCTCGCTCTAGGTTGTCCCGGTTGACATTGCAGTAAAAATTCTACTACTTTGTCGCTATTAGTTTTAAACATACCATCCCTCCATTATGACTTAAAAACTTAGTTAAGAACTGCTTGCCATCTTATATCGAGGTTATTATTAGAAAATAACAAAACCACCGATTATTCAATGTTTAAGTTATATTAACACAACTAAAAAACAAAAATCATTTATAACAAAATACACATAATCCTCAAAAGGTTCAAAATCGATACTGACTAATGAATACCTTTCATAAAAACTGAAAAATAAATTTATTTACTTTGCTTATTATACTTTTCTCTCCACTAAATCCCAGAAATTACCATATAAATCTTCGAAAACAGCTACCGTACCGTAAGATTCTTTTTTAGGATTTCGAATAAATTTAATTCCATTAGATACCATATTATTATAATCACGCCAGAAATCGTCAGTAGCAAGAAACAAAAAAACTCTTCCACCGGTTTGATTTCCGATGAATTTTTTCTGCTCATGGCTTGAAGCTTTTGCTAAAAGCAAATTAGTACCGTTGGATCCTGGAGGAGAAACTACTACCCAACGTTTATTCTGTTCATGCTGATAATTATTTTCGACTAAAGTAAAATGAAGTTTTTCCGTATAGAATTTAATAGCCTCATCATAATCTCTGACAAGGAGGGCAATATGGATAATCGTCTGTTTCATTGGTTGCCTCAGTAACTTAAAAAATAATCATTCTATAAGAGATAAAAGATTAAATTATCAGTATTCATTAAACAAAAAAACCTCAACTTAAATAAATCGAGGTTTTAAAATGTTTTGATTTATAAATTAGTTAATTGTAATTGCTTTTACCTGGTGTTTTGCTTTTTCTTTATCAATTGGAATCTTAATATTTAAAACACCATTTTTATAAGTAGAAGAAATTTTATTTGCATCAGCATCGTTAGGAAGAGTAAAGCTTTGACTGAACTGCGATGTACTCATGCTGTTATAAACAACTTTTTTACCTTTTTCTTTTTTCGTTTCTGCACTATTTTTACCTGATACGGTAATAACATTATTACTAACTGTTACTGACAAATCTTTTTTATCCATACCCGGTGTTACTAATTGAAGGATATAATCTGTGTCTGTCTTGTCAAATTTAACTTGAGGATACTTCGAAGGAACAACAATATTAGTATTGAATATTGGATTTTTTGAGCTGTAAAAATTCTCAAGAGATGGATCATTTACAACTTTATTCACCTGCTGCTGCATACGTTCCATTTGTGCTTGCATTGTTTTAAAACTACTCATTCCCGTATTTTGTTTTACAGCACTTTTCTGGTTCTGATTCGTCACGCCAACAGCCTGAGCCTGGTTGTCTGTTTTAATAGTTAAAATCTTGTTCTGATCTGCTTTATTAGCGGTCTGGGCAAGTACACTGAATGCAAATAAACTACAGGCTAGTACGGCAAGTAAAGTAATTTTTCTTTTCATTATAACGTTCCTCTTTTTTAGAATTTTTATCTAAAATGAATAATAAACATATTGCAATTTACTCATGTAGCAAACTCAAATTCTTAATAATATTACAAATTATAATCTCTAATGCACTGTCAATACCACAGATAAAAAAGATAGTTTTACTGAGAAAAACTCTAGCAAAAACAAAAATATAACAGCGCATTTAACATATCAAATGAAGTATATTACTCATTATTTTTGATAAATGTCCATTTATATACTTGGTTTAGTATCTTCTGTTCTGAATTTTAGCCTATTAATAATAATTAAAATAATTATCAGAAGACAAAATACAGGTCCTATATAAATTGGGTATATATTAGGTAAAAAAGATCCGACAGTTGCTGAAAATATCAGAGAAAAGGCACCACCTACAGAACCGCAAGTTACTATAAAAGACATGGTAATAGCTGAAACATGTTTTGACTGTTTCATTCCATACCCAACCAGTGAAGGATATATCCCTGAACATCCCAGCCCCAATAATATCACTATCAGATATATAGCAAACATATTGGTAGATACTATAAATAAGACAAAACTGATTAATACAAAAAGAGCTGAATACATTATAAAAATATAATCTTTAGTTCTAGGTACAATAATCCATCCTGCAATCAATCTTCCAACAGCTAATGAGAGCCAGAATATTCCTAGAATAACTCCAACATTTTCGACATCAAAATTAAGCGTCTGCTGCATATAAGGAGAAAACCAATATGTAATTATGTATTCACAATAAACATATAGAATCAATGCTAAACTAATAAAAACAACACCTAAAGTTATTGGGTTAACATTTGATCTCTTATGCTTTTTTAAATTTTCATTCTGCGTAATAGCTTCACTGTCTTTGACATTTGAAAATAAAGTCCTCAGCATTGTTAACAAAAAAATACATGAAGTGGTATAAAAAACTCCTCTCCAGGATAAATAATGTGTTATATAACCGGCTGAAGCGCTACCGATAAAGGCCCCTATTCCAACAAAGAAATTCATTATATTCAATTTTGCATTACTTCTGTTATATTTACTGAAAGCTGCTACTATCATAAAACCTGTAGTAGGTATTAGAAGTCCCATACCAAATCCTGACAGCAATACAAGAAAGCTATAAAAATATAAATTGTTCTGAACTGCAATGCCAAATTGTGCTACAAGCAGTAAAGCAATACTTATCAATAAAGAATTTTTTGTCCCAACTTTATTAATAAGTTTACCACTTGTTAAATTCCCCACAATCAAACCAATAAGTGTCAAGGCATCAATAAATACGATATGTTCAACACGAACTCCGAAATGAACTGCAATTTGTGGAGATACTATTCCTGCAATTGGAAATGCAAACCCGGCAAGTATAGCTATAAAATATGTTATAGATGCTACTCTTTTAGTATTCTCATCATATGCAGTTTTTACTTTTTTATATATTATTTCCGACATTATAAATCCATTGATAATTTACCATTAATAATTAACTATTATCAAACCAATTTTTAATTGCTTCTCTATTCGAAGCAAAATGAATATGTATATAACCGGCACAGATATTGTTTAAGCAGTACCCGGCTTCTGTCCATGTTTTATTTCTTGTTCCTCTGACATTATAAAGAGGTTTTACTTCTTCTTCAAATTCAGTACTCGACCAATGAAATTCATGCCCTCTTACCGTGGTACCAGCTTTTCCAAAAAAAGTATCCTCACATAGAACTGCCTCTCTATAACCTAATGACCTAAGCCTACTCTCCATTTTAGAAACTGCCGGTATTAAACCGCACATTTTATATACTTTACCTGAACAATCAGTCAAACAACCAGTCAAATACATAAACCCTCCGCACTCGGCAAATATATACCCCCCAGATTCAGCATATTTATTTATAGATTCAATCATACTTTTATTTGATTCAAGTTCTTTAGCAAACATCTCAGGAAAGCCGCCGCCGAAATAAACTCCATCAATATTTTCAGGTAATAATAAATCATTTAGAGGCGAAAATTTAACTAACTCAAATCCACATTCCTGTAAAATATCCAGGTTGTCTTCATAGTAAAAATTAAAAGCTTTATCGTAGGCTACTGCCAATTTCTTTTTTTTATTATTTATAACTTTTTTAGCAGGTATAATTTTTTCAGTTAGTGAAATTTCTAAAATTTTATCAATATCAAAACATTTTTCTGCAGTTTCAGCAATGGAATCGAACCATTCATCAGATTTAACATTTTCACTGGAAGGAGTTAGACCTAAATGACGTTCTTCAAGATTCCATTTTGCATCCTTAATAAGGTAACCTACCAGTGGAGGCAGACCAGCAATATCCAGCGCTTCACGTAAAATAACAGCATGATTTACAGACCCAACCTTGTTTGCAATCACACCTACGATATTAGACCTTTTATAAAATTCAGAATAACCTTTTACCAATGCAGCAATGCTACCAGCCATACCGGAACAGTTAACGGTTAATAAAACAGGTATATTTAATTCGGCAGCCACCTGTGCAGTACTCCCATTCAGGCTGCCTGGTTTAGATGAATCAAACATTCCCATTACACCTTCTACAACAGCACAATCTGCATTTTCAGTTGCCTTCCTAAATGATTGCTTTACATTCTCTGTCCCCATCATCCAGCAGTCTAAATTTCGAGATTTATTATGACAGGCAATATTATGAAACATAGGGTCTATATAATCCGGCCCGCATTTAAAGGGCTGTACCTTCAATCCTCGTATATACAAAGCTCTTAATAAAGCTAAAGTTACTGTAGTTTTTCCTTCCCCTGAACTTGTTCCTGCGACACAAAAAGCACATAATTTATTGTACATTTTTATCTCCGTATCCACGAAGTGTATATAATTGTCCATTTTTATAAACAGTCTTGTCATTACCTAAAACAACAACAGTAGACATATCTATTTTATCAAAAGGGAATTCACTTATTTTACACACGGATTTGCACTCTTTTTCTCGTGATGCATGCCTGACAATTCCGCACCAGATATCAATGTCATATGCATTTTTAAAAATACAGATAACTTCATGTATCAATTTATTTCGTTTCTTACTGCTTGGATTATATAATACGCAGACTAAACCGGCGTTTGCTACACCTATAATTCTCTTCAAAATCACACTTTGAGGTGTCATTAAATCAGAAAGGCTGATTATAGCAAAATCATTCATAAGAGGAGCACCTAAAACTGCTGAAGCTGCTGAAGCTGCTGTTATACCTGGAATTACTTCAATATTTATATCTTTATATTTATCAATTTCAGATAACTCCATCAGTAAACCTGCCATGGCATAAATTCCTGCATCTCCTGAAGATATCACTGCAACACTCTTACCTTCAAGAGAAGCATCAAGAGCGCTGGTACATCTATCTTTTTCCTGACGCATTTTACCAGGTATCAATATCTTGCCTTTCAATAATTCTGAAAATTGATCTAAATATTTGTCATATCCAACAATTACATCACATCTCAGCAAAATTTCTTTAGCCCTTGGAGATAATAAATCTTCAGCGCCAGGTCCAATACCAACTGCATATACTGTTTTTTCATTCATTATTAATTATTTTCTAATTTCATTATAGCCACTGCAACTGTGACTTTAGAATATTTATGTTTTTCAAAAATCAGTTTTCCGTTATTCCCGGAAAAAATGGCAGCAGCTTCCGCTACAGAATTAAGACCGAATTCTTTTTTTGCTTTAGGAGAACTGTTTGGTGTTTTTACAGAATTTAAATTTTCTTTACTGATAAATTTCAGTGTAAAACTGTTTACTGATGCAAATTTATGCAGTCCGGCTTCATTCTTTTTCACATCACTTGTAGCTAAAACAGCTATTTCGTCAAAATCAATATTAAGTTTAGCAACTGTTTTTTCAACAGCATTATTTATTTCTTCATAACTGGTATCTCTCTTACAACCAATTCCGACAACATACTTCCTATTACTTAATTCCAGAACAGGGATATTGACACCTGTTAATTCTTTGTTCAACAGGACCGCACCATCTCCTGATATCTCTGACAATTTAGAAATCAACTTAATATTCTTACGACCTTTATAATATTTATTAAAAAGATATTCAGGAATTAGAACATCTATATTTTTTTTCTCAAGCAACATAGAATTCAAAAACTTGATTCTATCAGGATTTCTGACTTTCCATTTATTCATTACTGCCATTTCATCAAATGCCATTATTTTATTTGTATCTGTTGCTGTTGTTATTACTGGATTACCACCTGTCACTCCTGCAATAAACTCAGCCAATCTATTTGCTCCACCAATGTGTCCGCTCAATAAACTTATTGAGTTATTACCAAGTTCATCACAAACTACTACAGCGGGGTCTATTGTTTTACTTTCAAGTAATCTAGCAATTTTCCTTACAACTATACCTGCGGCCATAATAAATAGATGAGCATCAAATTTTTTCCAGTTCGATTCGAGTAGGTCACTTATTTTTCCATACCCAAACGAATTGAATCTGGTGTATTTATCTTCGAACCGTTCAGGGATGAAAACTTCCGATTGATTTAATGCATTGTGGATTTCATCAGCTTTAGCACATCCTTTTTCTGTCAAAGCATAAATAGCTACATTCCCTTTAAATTCATTTTGTAAATCTGTTTTTCTATATCCATGAGCAAAATTTTTATCATAAAGCTGTGATAGATCTCCATCACGATTCAATACTTTGCCTATAATTACCATTGCCTGCCGTTTTATTCCGGCATCATTTACTTTTTCAGATATATTCTTAAGAGTGCCTTTCACTATAATCTGATTTTTCCAACTGGCTCTGTAAACCACGGCAATAGGAGTATCTAAGGATCTACCTGCATTAATCAAATCTTCGACAAGACCTTCAATATCAGAAATACTTAAAAACATTGCTAAAGTCGCATCATTTGGTGCAAGTTCAGCAATACTTTCATGCTTCGGAACAGGCGTTCTCCCCGCTCTTCGAGTTAATATCACACTCTGAGTTATTCCAGGCATTGTTAATTCAGTTTTCAACTCTGCAGCCGCTGCAAATACACTGCTTACACCAGGTATAACTTCATATTCGATACCTAATTTATCAAACTCATTCATCTGCTCAGAAATAGCACCATACATTGAGGGATCTCCAGTATGAAGTCTTACCACAATTTTCCCTTTGTCCACAGCCACTTTAACAATAGCAATTACCTCATCTAAACTAAGTTGAGCACTGTTAATCTTTTTAACTTCTTTTTTAGTAAAATCCAGAATCTCCGGATTGACAAGAGAACCTGCATATATAATTAAATCAGCTGTCTCTAAAGCTTTTTTAGATCTCAAAGTAATTAAATCAACGGCTCCCGGCCCCGCACCGGCTATTATAACTTTACCTTTCATTTTTCACCCTTCTCATACACAAATAAAGTTATTGGATTTTCAGCTTTCATCATAGTTAAATCTCCTACTAGTTTTGAGTGACTTACAGATAAATTTAGAATCTCTATTCGATGTTCTATCAGCGTATTAGAGAGAGCAGCAACACTGTCTAATGTTACAGTTGATATTACCAATCTACCTTTAGAATTTAAACGTGAAAACGCAGTTTCAACTATTTTTTTAATATCAGCTCCTCCTCCCCCTATGAATACTATATCAGGGGAATGTAAATCATTTATTTCAGATAATATATCACTATTAATAGATTTTATATTACACAACCCGGAGGCTTTTATATTACAGTTGATATCATCAATTCTAGACATCTTTTTTTCAACTGAATAAACATTCAGATCATTTATTAAACCTGCAGCCTCAATTCCTATAGAACCGCTACCGGCTCCTAAATCCCACATAACTCCCGGCTTAAGATTTAATTTAGATAAAATAACAGCTCTAATTTCAGGTTTAGTTATAAGACTGTTTACATGTTTATAATCACTATTGTTCAATCCCAGTGCAATAGCAGGCATTAATTTTGATGAACACTCTAAAAGGGTAAGAATGGATAAACCGCTTACATCACATTCAGCCAGCTCTTCTAAAGTCCCGAAGATAATATTTTCATCCGGCAAACCCAGATTAACTGCGATTACAGCATCTCGTTTTTTTGAATCAGCAAATTTATCAATAAGCTGTTTAGCTATTTTATCAGCAGTTAAAACATTATCACCGTAAATAACCGCTTTCTTTGATGACAATATCTGTCTCCATGGCACTCTGCTTTTATTACCGTGTACACTAAATAAATCCATGTCATTCCATGATATACAGAGCCTGGAAAACAAATTTTGAAAGGCAGTTATATTCGGTACAACTCTGTATTTCTCTCCTGACACAAGTTTTCCTATAGTTCCGGCTATTCCGTTATATAAAGAATCACCCGATGCAAGTATAACAACTTTTTCTGAATGAGAACGTTTAATAAGCTCTTTGCATACATCAACTGCATCTGAGGCAATAATTATCTTCTCATGATGAGCTTCAGCATATTTTTCTATCAATCTCCTCCCCCCAGCAATTATCTCTGCATTCTGTAAAATAGATTTAGAGCTTGAGGAGAAAGTATCTTCACCAATGCCGCAACTTAAGATAATTAAATTATTTTCCTTATCCATCTCAATCCTTCAATTATATTCACTGTTCTATTTTACTTAGAATCAGTTTTCCGTCAATGCTATATAAATAAAGATTTAACCTGATACTATCAGCCCATTTCTTTAAATTTAAATAGGCTAAATTAAAAAACATTTTAAGCAATTCAATATATTCATCGTTAGGTATATAGTAACTGATCTCTTTCAAAGTCCTGCATTTAATAACCTTTTCCAGTAATTTACCGCTAATACCACATTCAGTAAACTGATGTTTCATTCTGCTGATATCAAGTCTGGCTTTATGTGCATGAGTATTTTCAATACCGCATGCATATTTAAATAATTTACCAGGCATGCAACCTATATTAATTATTTCTATACCTTCTCTTTTTGCAGCTTTTATAGAATCAAAAATAAAATCTCCTATACGAATACAGGTATACTCTGGTAATTTTGGACAATCTCTTTGAATTGCTTTCAGGGATCTACTGCCTGTAGTGAAAGCTATCTCATGAACACCAAGCTTTACTATTGATTTTATCATAATTTCTACCGTTCGTATATATGCAGAATTGGAATATGGTTCTACAATTCCAGTAGTCCCGAGAATAGAAATTCCACCTTTTACTCCAAGCCTTGGATTTAAAGTTTTTTTAGCTAATCTTTCACCATCTAAAACAATTATCTCAACAAGTAAAGTTTCATGCTCAATCTTCCCAAAACCTGCTTTTTGTAAATTATCTACTATCATTTTGCGCGGTCCGGAATTAATTGCCCATTTACCACATTCAACCTCCAAACCTGGCTTACTCACTAACCCAACACCTTCACCCCCCCTAATGGAAAGCTTACCGTTACCACATACCTCAATATGATCTTCAGATAAAAAATAATTATTATTTTCAATACATGATACCTTCACTAAAATGACAGCTTTATCTGTCACATCAGGATCATCTCCTGCATCTTTAATTATTTTAGATACTGCAGTTTTTTTATTACATTCAATGATTTCCACAGGTAATGAGTGCTGTTCACCGTTAAGAAAATTAATTATTACAGAACTACAGTATATTTTTTCTTTTAAAGCAATATATGCAGCTAGGGCACCTGATGCAGCGCATGCTCCTGTAGTATAACCTTTACGCAATTTCTTATATTTACTTTTCATCAACCATCTATATTTAAAAAGGTGGAATAATTAATTGTTTATCATATCTAATTATAACATCAAAGATTCATAAGTAATTAACACCTTAATTTTAAGTATCCTTCAATAATGCCGTGAAGAGCAGCCACTGCCAGAGGACTGCCTCCTCTTCTGCCTTCTATAGTTATATGCGGTACAGTTATTTCTCGAAGCAGCTCTTTTGATTCGATCACATTTACGAAACCTACCGGCATGCCTATAATTAATGCTGGTAATATCCCATCTTCTACAATCATTTTTACTGTTCCTGCCAAAGCTAATGGTGCATTACCGCATAGAAAAATACCGCCGTCCAATATTTTTTTAGCTTTTCTAACACCTGCTAAAGCTCTGGTAATATTTAGACGCTTTGCAGTTTCTGCAACTTCAGGATCTGCTATATAACAATGTATTGATTCTCTTTCATAATCGGCATTAAATTTTTTAAGTTTGGCAACTGAAATACCGGATTTAATCATATTTGAATCTGTATAAATAGGTACGCCGTCCTTTAAAGCTTTTATACAGGATTCTATTGGATTATTTCTAAAAAACAGGTCATTAATTATTTCAAAATCGGCTGTCGTATGGATCAAGCGCCTGGCAACAATCCACTCTTCATTAATAAATTTATAACATTCCATTTCTAAATTTATTCTTTTCAGACTTTCATCTTCTATCTGCTGCCCTGATAAATTCCATAAAATTTTATCAAATCTCATTAATTAATTTCCTAAATTATGCAGTTAATAAAATTATAATTTAACTTTAACTCACCTTTATTTTTTTAACAACTAAAGGTATAATTCTTTTCATGTTAATATTTCAATAAGGAATCCTGTTAGAATCAGGAACTGTGACGCAACTGTGATCGCCCTCATTAAGTAATCAGCAAATAGAAACCGATAATAGATCGGGTTAATTATAAAAACAGACTTATAATTATTCACTATACACTGGTAACTAAAAAAACGGGGCTAAGTCAGGAACTTATGAAAATGCTTTTTCAAATTATCGCATTGTTGAAAAAGCAGTCTTTGAATTAGTGCGTAACACGCGAAACAAGGAATATAATAATTATGGTAAAAAATTATTCACTCTCATTTCCAGCAAAACTAATAAGCATAATCACAGCAATCACTACAATTGGCTTCTGTGCAGAAGGTTCTCAAATCCCAGATAACAAAATTGCAAAAAAAGGGATACTTCTTGTTGCTTTTGGAACATCTGTAAAAAGCGGTAAGAAATCATTCGAAAACATAGACAGACTCACAAAAGAAAAATTCAAAAATATTCCTATAAGATGGGCATACACATCCTCATTTATAAGAAAAAAACTGGCCAAACAAGGAGAAATAACATATTCAGTAAGAGAAGCTTTAAATAAAATGAAAACTGATGGTTTTACACATGTTGCGGTGCAATCATTACATATAACAAATGGAAGTGAATTCAATGATATGGTATTTGAAACTAAACATTTTACTGAGGGTAATAATGCGTTTCAAAGTTTAGTAATAGGTGAACCTCTTCTTATATCATACAAAGATTTAGAAAAATTTATCAATGCAGTATTGACCAGTATGCCAAATCATAGGGAAACTAACGATGCAATTGTCTTAATGGGGCATGGAAACCGTCATGGCATAGGAGATATGACATTTACTGCTGCAAGAGACGAACTGAAAAAAAGAGATAGTAACAGTTTTTTAGCTACTGTAGAAGGCTATCCTGATTTTAATACAATGAAGAAAAACCTTATTGCCTCAAAAATTAAAAAAGCATATTTAATTCCAATGATGATTGTATGCGGAGATCATGCTTATAATGATATGGCCGGTTCTGATAGTGATTCATGGAAATCACAGCTAGAACAACTCAACATACAATGCATACCTGTATATAAAGGTCTTGGTGAAAATAATAAAATAGTAAATATTTTTTTGGATCACATTCAGACTGCAATGACGCCATGGAATAAAGAAGGTTGAGTTATTAATTATGAAAACAGGAATATTTTACGGTATAGGAGTTGGACCTGGAGACCCGGAATTAATAACAGTCAAAGCAATCAATATTTTGGAAAAAGTTGATATAATTTTTCATGCAGTTTCACGTCAAAGTACTCAAAGCACTTCCGGTTCAGTTATAGACAGCCTAGATAATATTTCAGCTGAACGCCAGGAACTGATATTCGCAATGACAAAGAACAGTTCAGATAAGAAAAAATATATTGCTAAAAACACAGGGTACATACATAAGAAACTTAAATCAGGTTTAAACTGCGCATTCACAACTATCGGTGATCCTCTAACTTACAGCACTTATGGATATATCATCAAGGAACTTATTAAGCTTGATCCTGAACTTGAAATCAAAACGATCCCCGGAGTTAATTCATGGTCAGCCTTATGTGCTGCATCAAACACTATACTTACTGAGGATCAGGAACAATTATGCATTATCCCAAGTTATGTAAATCCTAAAGATGATAGATTTGACAATATACTTCAGGATAGACAATCAACAGTTTTTCTAAAAACATACAGGACACGTAATAATATAATAGAGAAGATAAGAAAACAATCTCAAGAATTTTCTATTACTTACGGTTCAAACATAGGATGCGAAAACCAGTTTATTTCTAATGATCTTGAAGAAATACTGCCTAGAGATAATGAATATTTGTCTATGCTTATCGTAAAAAAGAAAAATCAAAGTGAAAAGAAATAAATCAAAATTATCTATATTTCTTTACGTTTTATGGATAATCGCTGCAGTCATAATAGTCGTTTATATTTTTAGAGATCTCAATCCTAAAATCGTCTATAGAACTGTTAAATCTTTGACTAAGTTAATCTTTCTAGTAATGGTAGCCTGCTTTTTAGGTTCTATTTTTGAATATAAAGCTTGGTATCGTTTTGCCTCTTTCCTTGCTTCTCCTTTAGTACGTTTCGGCAGACTGCCCAAAGTATCCGGTACAGCTTTTCTGGTGGCTTTATTCTCCAATCCAGCTGCTAATACAATAATAACTGGGAGTTATGAGGAGGGCAAAATTACAAGAAAAGAGATGTTTATCAGCGGGCTATGCAACTCTTATCCTGCAATGGTATCCCACTCTTTACGCATACTGTTCCCCCTGGTTGGAGCCATAGGTTTAGCTGCTGTTTATTATTACTCAATTACATTCGGAGTAGGTCTTCTGATGACTTTTATGTTCTTAACATATTCAAGAATAAAAAGCAGTAATATATACAACGGCCCTATTGATATTAAATCATTAAATAAAACCCAGTTATCCTGGAATGAAATATTTAGAAAATCAGCAAAACGAACACTGAAAGTTCTTATTCGAATGCTTGTTATGACTGTCCCTTTGTACATCATATTTCTATATGCATCTAAGAAAGGTATATTCACTGCATGGAACAATTTTATTCCATCCGGCTTGGAAAATTTTATTTCACCCCAGATTATGTCAGTTCTAATAGCGCGTTTTGGCGGTCTTGTCAATGCTGCCGGAGTAGCTTCTGAATTTTTACCCAGCCATGAAATCACTTCACTTCAAATCGTATTTGCATTTTTACTTGGCAATATAATTACAAACCCAATTAGATCTATCAGACGTAACCTGCCTGTAGCATTAGGTATCTTTCCAAATAAAGACGGTTTGTGGATAGTTCTTATTCTACAAATCATGCGTTTTATATTTATTCTGGCTTCTGTGATTATAATTATGGTTTATATTTCATCATGATGTAAGTTATAATTTTAGATCGCTGATTATAGATTGAATATATTTAAAATGATAAACATATAATGATACAGGACAGGACAAGTTTTTATGAAGTTTGAGCATGGTGGAAATATTTCTAAACTGGCAGAAGAAGCAGGCTGTAAACCTGATGACATTATAGATTTCAGTTCAAGCATAAACCCTTTAGGGCCTCCTGAATTTATTCGACCTTTAGTAAATGGAATTATTGATAAAATCACCTCATATCCTGACCCACGATGTGATAAGCTGGTCGGTGCTTTATCTGATAAATTTCATTTACCAAAGAATTGCATAAGCATTGGTAATGGTTCAACACAGCATATTTTTGCAATACCAAATGCTTTAGGGAAAAAGAAAGCATTAATTACAACACCATCATATATTGATTATGAAAAAAGCTCCTTCAATGCCAATCTTGAAATAAAATTTGTTAACTGCAAAGAAGAAAATAATTTTGTCCCAACCAAAGGTGATATCTCTGCTGAAATCGAATCAGATATGCTGGTTTTTATAGGACATCCTGCGAATCCGTCTGGGACTGCTATTCCGAAAAATAAACTTCTTGACATAATACAATCATTTCCTGACTCCTATTTTGTAATCGATGAAGCATTTGCTGATTTTTCTACAAATGATATATCTTTATTATCAAATATACCTAACAATACTATCATTCTTAAGTCACTCACTAAATTCTTTGCTATTCCGGGAATAAGATCAGGGTTATGCTTTTCTTCACCCAGTATTATTGAAAAAATTAATACTCAAATACCTGATTGGTCAGTAAATACGATAGCTCAGGAAGTTACTTTAAAATTACTGAATGACTGCGAACAATATGCTGATAAAACTATTAATGAAGTTAATAGGCTAAAACACATTTTATTAAAAAATTTATCAGCAATTAATAATTTAAAAATATATCCTGGCATTGCCAATTATGTCCTAATAAAACAGGTTAAACCTGTTAAAGGCTTTTATGAACAATTGTTAAAAAAATATCATATTGCTGTTAGAAACTGCAGTAATTTCAAGAATCTTGGAGAAGAATACTTTCGAATCAGCATAAAATCTGAAACAGAGAATGAGCTCTTAGTTGCTGCAATTAAGGATATTTTTTATGAATATTCATCTAAGCAATCTTTCTTTTTAAAAAAGAAAAAACGTAAACCCTCTTTAATGATACAGGGAACATGTTCAAACGCAGGAAAAAGTATTTTAACTGCTGCTATTTGTAGAATACTCCTTCAGGATGGTTATTCTGTAGCTCCTTTTAAATCACAGAATATGGCACTTAATTCATATGTTACTCAGAATGGTGAAGAAATGGGCAGAGCCCAAGTAGTGCAGGCAGAAGCCTGCAGGCTTGATCCTGATGTGAGAATGAATCCTATACTGCTGAAACCATCCAGCGATACCGGCGCACAGGTTATTTATATGGGCAAACCAATCGGAAATATGGGAGTTCCAAAATATTTTAATGCAAAACGAGAACTTTTTGGAAAAGTTAAAAAAGTTTATGATTCTTTAGAGAAAGATTATGAGTGTATAGTCCTGGAAGGAGCAGGAAGTCCGGGAGAAATGAATCTTAAAAACTCAGACATTGTCAATATGAATATGGCACAATATGCAGAGAGTCCGGTTCTACTAGCAGGCGATATTGACAGAGGTGGTGTTTACGCATCTTTTATTGGAACTGTAGCAACTTTTGAAAAATGGGAACGAGACCTCTTAAAAGGTTTTATTGTCAACAAATTCAGAGGTGATCCGACTCTTCTTAAATCTGCACATGACTATGTTGAGAATTATACAGGAAAACCTGTATTAGGAGTCATCCCATATGTTCATGATGTAGGACTTCCAGAAGAAGATTCAGTTTCGTTTTCTTTTATAGATAAACCCAAAAAATCTGACAAAACTATTGATATAGCTCTTATATCGTTAAAACACATAGCCAACTTTACCGACTTCTCACCATTTGAAATTGAACCAGATATTAACATAAGAAAAGTGAAATCACCAAAGGAACTAGGTTCACCTGATGTAATTATTCTACCAGGAAGTAAAAATGTTATAAGCGATCTTGAAGATATTTATAATAACGGCCTGGCCAACTTAATAAAAGAAAAAATCTCAAAGGGTACATGGCTTATAGGAATTTGCGGTGGACTGCAGATGGCGGGCGAAACTATTGATGATCCATTAAGTATTGAATCTAACAAAAAAACAATTAAGGGACTCGGTTTGCTTCCGATAAATACTAATCTGGGAAAAACTAAACAATTAAGTATCACAAGAGGAAAATTAATTAAAAACAGTAGAGAAGTTTCAGGTTATGAAATTCATCATGGTAAATCATATTGCAAAACGGAAAAACTTATCAGCGTTGTTAATGAATGCAATGAACCAGTAGGATTTGCTGATGGAAAAATCTGGCTGACTTATCTTCACGGAGTATTTGAGGAAGATAAATTCCGCCGTGAATTTATTGATATGATAAGAATCGATAAAAACCTGCCCCCTTTAGAAAAAGTTCAATCTACTTATTGCACAGAAGATTCATTAAACAGATTAGCTGATATTGTAAGAAAAAATTTAGATATGAAACAAATATATAGTATCATGGGTTTCAAATAATGATTGAACTCTTTTCCATATTTTTATTAGCATTTGTTTTTGATTTTATAATTGGTGATCCTCATTTTAGATATCATCCAGTATCACTGCTTGGAAATTATGCTGATAAAATAGAGATTTTATGCCGTTCAATTTTCGGTGATAGCTTTATTTCTGGAATGTTTTGTTCAATTATCATAATTTTTACTTCCATGTTACTTGCATGTGCATTAGTTTACATAGGATTTTACATCAATTATTATACAGGTATTATCATATCTTCAATATGCCTATATATTACAATTGCTCCGCATAGTCTTATCTCACATGCATCTGCAATTGAAAAAGAATTAAGAAAGAAAAATTTTGATCAAGCCAGGAAAAAGGTGGCTATGATTGTCAGCCGTGATACAGATGCACTGGATAAGCAGGGAATAATAAGATCATGTATAGAAAGTTTAAGTGAAAATATCATTGACGGCGTAACATCTGCGCTGTTTTTTGCCGTATTAGGCTATATCATAGCTGGTCCAATAGGTTTAGCTGCAGGAGCTTTTTTTCTAAGGTCGGCAAACACTTTAGATGCTATGTTCGGATATAAAAATGAACGTTATATTAGATTCGGAACATTTCCTGCACGATTGGATGATATTCTGCACTACATCCCAGCACGATTAACAGTTTTGGCTGTATTCACAGCTGCACTGCTAGGAAAAATGAGAGCAGTTAATGCAGTTAAATGTGCAATTAACGATCATGACAAACATCCAAGCCCTAATTCAGCTTGGGGAATGGCAGCTTTTGCCGGTGCACTTGGTGTCAGATTAGGAGGACCTACACAATATAAAAATGTTTTAAAAAATTATCCATACTGGGGCATAAAAATAGAAACTTTGGATGTAGAACATATATCCAAAGCAAAAACTCTTGTCATATTAACCAGTTTTTCTTTTACAATTATAATTCTAGCTTTGTCTAGCTTAGTCATATTAGTATAATAATTTATCCAGCACTCTACTTCTCAATCATATATTTAAAACTCAATATTCAACAATTTTTAGAAATCATATAGAATTCCATTTCTTTTTAAGATTAAATAATATATATGATCAATATGCATAAAAGTATAATAAATTCTTCAAAGATAATGCTAATAACTTTTTCCATTATTCTAACTTTGCTTTATCCACACCTATGTTTTAGTTCAGAAAAAAAAATATCTAACTGCAAACCTATTTCTGTTACTGTAGATGAGAAACCAATTAAAAACGGCGATATTGTATATATAAAAACATTACCTAAAATGCCTAAAATAGAAGCAAAGTATAATTCTGAGCATAATGAAAAAATAACTTGGAAATTGAAGGTATTATTCAAGCGCAAAAATAGGAATGATATCCCCTCTTTTCAAAAAACGGTTAATGATGATAATACTTTAAATAGCAATGAATTTGACGAGGTTTATGTTGGCGGTATCACTTTAATTGAAGCTTCAGACAACAAAGGGAACAAAGATTTTTTCACTTTTCAGATAAGGGCTAAAAATCCGTCAAACCAGGAAGTACATGATTATATAGGCGATACTCCATGGTACTCCAAAGCAATAGCCAGGCATGAATCAGGACAGCAGAACAAACAATATTATTGTCAATTTAATGAAATTGGAACTCTTGGTAAAAACTATATTAACGATATTAAATACACCCCAAATCGCAGTTCAGATAAAATCGGATGGGGTATATATCAAATAACTCTGCCTAAGCCTACGCATAGTGAGTTATGGAACTGGCAGAAAAACATTGATAAAGGTAAGGTAATTATAAATGATAAAAGAAAACTGGCTCAATCATATTTTGATGCAGTAAAACGTACATTTCCTGATAAATATGAAGCCCCTCCAACCTATACTCCAAAAGGATGCAAAACAGAACTTTCAGCTCTTGATACTGCATCCATTCAACTATTCAACGGAGCATCTGTTCAGGAAGCCCTTTCAAATAACTTTGGTTCAAATTCTATATTTATCTCATGCTGGAAATTCTACCCGAATAAACCACCTGGTCAAAGATGGAAATTCATACCAAATAGGAATGAATACGTTCTACGAATAATATCAACTTATGAATCTATGCAGGAATAAAAATATGAAACCTATTCTATCTCTTATTGTTTTCTTTTTATGTATAACTTCTATATTGGCAGAAAATACAACTATTGTAAATCCAGTAAAGCATTTCATGAATTATCATAGAAAAAATCATATGACGAAACATAAGATAATGTTTTTTGAAGTTGATGTAAATGGTGACAGCAAAGCTGACCTTTTTATATCATCTGACAGCCAGCACTTACACAATGGCCAGCTCGGCCGTGTTTATTTTGTATATCTAACCGATAAGAATAAATATTTCTGGGAAGATGATAACAGTGTTACTCTACACTACAGTAAGCTTATTTTTAACAAAAAACAAACTAAAAACATTGCTCCTTTAATACTTGTCGAAGAAGATTCTGTATGGGCCGGCGGTTATCTTGATAATGTTAAAAATGTATATGAATTATTAGATATAAAATGGGGAGATCATCCGCATTCATCAAATATTATTCATGATATTCTCACCAAATCTAACAGTGAAGAACATCCATTAATTACAGTAAAAAAAGAAAAAGCATTATCTTACTGGAAAATGCACATGGAGAAGAAAAATATACAAGAATAATTTAATCACTCTCTATATTTCTTCCATGGATAATAAACAAAACAAAAGCCTATTAATATAACAAAAATAATCGAACAATGAATTCTCCATACAGGGACCAATAGTCTAACTTTGTAGTACATAGGTATAGAAGTAATCATAAATACAACAAAGAAACAGATATCAATATATCTCTTTTTACTAAGAGCGAAGAGTGTAAGGATAATAAAACCAATAATATAAATCCACATGAGATCTTTATTGTAAGTTCTAATTAATTCAACATTAAACGACAATAACACAAATGTAATAGCTATAACTGACAATATTATCAGAATAAAAAATGGATACTTCTCTCTAATAGGACAATTATTATTCATTATATTTTACTTCTCATTTAATATTCATTTTACAAATATATGATTTAAATTACAACATTTGATAAAAAAAGCCCGCATAAAAGCGGGCAGTAAAAAGTATAAATTATATTTTAGTAATCAGATGTACTAGCTGATCCAGCTACAATTGCAATGCCTGAACTTGTACCTAATCTTGTGGCTCCTGCATCAATCATAGCAACAGCTGTCTTAAAATCTCTTACAGCTCCTGAAGCTTTAATTTCAAGTTTATCACCAACGACGCTTTTCATAATTTTAACCGCTTCAACTGTGGCACCGCCGGTACCAAAACCAGTTGATGTTTTTACGAAATCCGCTCCGGCATTCATAGAAAGCTCTGATGCTTTTGCAATTTCCTCATCTGTCAAATAACATGTTTCTAAAATAACTTTTACACAAATATATTCAGGTACTGAATTAACTACCAACCTTACATCTTCTTCTACGTAATCATAATTACCTGATTTCATTGCTGAAACATTTAATACCATATCAACTTCATCAGCTCCGTCAGCTACAGCTTTAATAGCTTCCATAGCCTTTGATTCTTTTGTAGTAGCTCCAAGGGGAAAACCAACAACTGTACAGACATTTACAGCTGAGTCGATAAGAAGGCTACAGGCAAGAGGAACGTAATATGGATTTATACATACTGAAGCAAACTGATATTCATCAGCTTCTTTACATATTTTTTCAACATCAGCGACTGTAGAGTCAGCTTTTAATACTGTGTGATCGATATATTTTGCTACTTCTTTAGGATTAGTTATAGACACGTTATTCCTCCGAATGATTGTTATTATTATAGTAAACTATTTATTTGAATATAATGAAATCACTATTTACTCTATCATCAGCATAAATTATTTCAATATTAAATATTAAGATTACTACTGCAGTGCAATGTAATTGCTTTTTCCTCTATCTTTAATATAATAAAGAGAAATAATTCAATGATTACATTACCAGTAAATGATGGGAATTTATTCTTTTCAAATAAAGTAGGTTAGACCTAAGAATAAACCCATAAGAGTATAAAACATGTACCTCTCAAAATTTTCAAATAAAGATAAACTGATTATTTTAATAGTATCTACTATATCTATGATTTGTCTTCTATGTTATACATTAGCCCATGTATTTTATTACAATCAGGCAGGACATTCAGAACTCAACATTTTACCTGACGTAACTCTGCCATACCAAATCATATATATAAAAGTATCATTTTATATTGTATTCATAAGCTTTCTGATATTATTATACTATTCAATCAGAAAAGCTCGCTATAACCATAAAATACGTTAGAAGAACAGAATCTTCCATATCTCAGCTTTTATCATATTACTATTCATAATCATTTATAATCCAATTTTCTTTTCGTATGTTTTTACCCACCCGTATGTAGCGACCTATGTAATTTTCTGGAATACAATTCATTTTTTAGGGATCATTTTTATTCTCTTCTTTCTATTAAAAACGTTAACTGAATAATACTTAAGCTGAAGGTTAATTTATTATGAATGGTACGCTTCTGTTAATTATTGGAATTGTCATTTTCAGTTCCGCATATATATTTTACGGACGTTATCTATCACGACTTTTTGATGTTAATCCCAATAGAAAAACACCGGCACACAAATTTAGTGACGGGCTGGATTATGTACCAACTAAAACATCTGTTTTATTTGGACATCATTTTTCATCAATAGCAGGTGCTGGACCTATTGTCGGCCCTATACTCGCATTGTATATGGGATGGGTTCCTGCAGTTTTGTGGATATTAATCGGCTGTGTTTTTATTGGAGCAATGCATGATTTTGCTGCACTGTTTATTTCCATCCGTAATGACGGTCGTTCTATCGGCTATGCTGTTGAAAGTTATTTAGGTTATTCAGGACGTCAAATATTTCTGCTTTTTGCCTGGGCGGCATTACTCCTTGTTGTCGCCATTTTTAGTATTTTGATAGCAAAAATATTCTTAAAAAATCCTTCTGTTGCAACATCATCAATTCTATTCATTTTTATGTCTCCATTCTTCGGATATCTGGTTTATAAAAAAGGTATCTCGATTTTAGTTGGAAGCATAATTTTTGTACCGTTGTTATTTTTCTTTGTCTGGGTAGGTGTTCTTTTTCCGTTAAATCTAACTGTCATATTCAGAATAACACCTGAATCTACATTTCAAATATGGATATCTGTACTTCTCATATACGTCTTTTTTGCCTCAATTTTACCTGTTTGGCTACTGCTTCAACCAAGAGATTACCTTAATTCATATCTACTCTATGTAATGCTTATTATAAGTTTTTTGTGCATTTTCTTCACGGCACCAAGCTTTAACCTCCCGGCGTTTGCCAGTTTCAGCAAATATACTCTTACTGATAAAGTAAACCTGCTACCGATACTCTTTGTCACAGTAGCTTGCGGTGCATGTTCAGGATTTCATGCACTTGTTTCATCAGGTACTACTTCCAAACAAATTGATAATGAACGTAAAATACTTCCAGTCAGTTACGGTTCTATGTTGGTAGAAGGCATTCTTGCTTTAATAGCTGTCATAAGTGTTGCCGTATTATCAAAAAAAGGATTTCATAATATTTTGTCTACAACTTCTCCTGTTACCGCATTTTCTAACGGACTTGCAGGAATAATATCCGAAGTCGGTATATCATATAATCTGGCGGGTACATTCATCTCTCTTGCAGTATCTGCTTTTATGCTTACAACTCTCGATACTTCTACAAGACTGGCGCGTTTCATATGGCAGGAACTTTTCATACCATCGGCAAACAGTAATAAAAAATCTGGAAAAACTGGAAAATTTTTCAAAAACTACACTGTAGCTACACTAATTGTTATTATCATATCAGGCTATCTGGCATTCAGCGGGAACGGAAATAAAATATGGCCTGTTTTCGGTGCCTCAAATCAGTTATTAGCTTCACTGACCTTACTGGTTATATCTTTATATTTAATTAGAAAAAAAGTAAATTTCTGGATTGCCCTTATCCCCATGTTTTTTATGCTGATTATAAGCTGTTGGGCTCTAGTCCTGCTTTTTATCAAAAATTTTCACGGTAATCCTGCTTTACTTATATCAATCGGCTTTCTTATTATTATGGCTGGATGTCTAGTAATTAAAGCAACATTTTCGTTAAAGCAAAAAGGAAATTAAAAATATGAAACATATAACCCCAATCGTCCATGAAACAGCATTCATTGCTGAGGGTGCAAAAATAGTTGGTGGTGTTACAATAAAAAAAGAAGCTTCCGTATGGTATAATTCAGTTATTAGAAGTGATATTCCCGGAACAGAGATAATTATCGGAGAAAGAACTAATATTCAAGATGGAACAGTTGTTCATGTTGAATTTGGAGTATCAACCTACATTGGGAATGACGTCACCATTGGACATAATTGTATAATTCATGGATGCACCATAGAAGATGGTTGTCTAATCGGTATGGGAGCAATTATTTTAAGCGGTGCTTATATAAAAAAAGGATCTATTATCGGAGCAGGAGCCGTTGTAAAAGAAAACAGTATAGTGGAAGCCCATACTCTAATGGTGGGAATACCCGCAAAAGAAGCAAAAAAATTAGCTGATACAAGTCAGGAGATAGCAGTTGAAAATTGTAAAAAATATTTAGAGAAAACTAAACGTTATAAAAACAATGAATATGGAATCTATAAATAACTGTGCTTTAAACAAATTTTAAAGGTTAAAATATAATTTTACAATATGATCAATAAATCTACTGAACAAAACTCTAATAATTTACATGAATGGCTTAAGCCTTTAGCTCTTACAGGCGGGAAGATGCTGTCTCACCGCATAATGCCTGGCCCAATGGAAGGGGTTATGAGCCCATTATTCTGTAAAGTAATTAATGAACTGAACTTAGTAGACTACTGGATTACTCCTTTTATTGGACTGTCAACTGCTCCGCCGAGGCTATCAATACTTAGAAAAAAACTTGATCAGTTTATCAGTTCCGGCATGCCAACCATTGTACAGATACTATGCAGTAATCCAGAAACAGCTGCAAAAGGTGCTAAACAAATTAATAAGCTTGATATAACAGGGATAAATTTGAATTTTGCATGTCCCAGCAAAAGAGTATTAGCCAGTAGTAACGGGAGTTCACTTCTTCTAAAACCTGAGTTAATGCTTAAAATAATAGAATCAATTAAACAGGAATGTCCTGAACTGTCAATAAGTTTAAAATTAAGAACAGGCTATTCGTCCTCTGACGAATTCAAAACATTTATTCCCCTTCTAATTAATAGCGGCATTGATTTTATTATGCTTCATTTCAGAACTGCCATGGAAAGATACAATCCTGTAGAAAATGGTCCATTAAGAATAGCAGAAGCTGTAAAATTAGCCTCTCCTATCCCGATAATTGCCAGTGGAGATATATTCACTTTAGACACTGCTGAAGAAATGTATAATATCAGTTCATGCCAGGGCATTACAGTTGCCAGAGGTATATTAAAAGATCCATTTTTAATACGAAGAATTGAATCATATTTAAAAAAAGAAAAATTAAATATGGAAGGTGATTCCAAACTTGAATTTTCACGTCTAATGGGAAAAACAGTCAGGAAATCACCTTCATACTATATCCGTTCAAATTTTCTTGGTTTATTAAAATCAATATGGGGAATAAACAGTCCAAATTTTAAAAAATTAATAAATTTGCCAGATGAACAGATAATCAACTATTTTTAACTTGCAGTCTTTTAGTTGATAAAATTTAGCACTAAAACCTTTACAACTTTAAAACTGCATTCAATTAATAATTAACCATTTATAATTAATAATTAAAACCTACTCTCGCATTGCAACCTGCAGTTTTGCCCTGCCTCCCTTAAAAAACTTTTTTGCGAATTCAGATACTACTTCAGGCTGGTATGATTTACAACTGAATACATCCAGATATGCAGTATTACTTTCATTAGCAAAATGACCTGAAATCAATGAAGTTTCAATAAGTTGGGTCATACTGTAACCGGCTACTTTTTCATCTTCTCCAAAATAAACTACCTGACATTCACCGAAACGTTTCATTTCAATCAAATCACATAATTCATGAACAAAATATTTAATTGCATCAGCATTTCTGATTAACTCAGAATCACATTCATATATATCTATAGAGCTTGCCAATCCCCAAGCATCAGCTTTTCTAAATTTATCCTCCCATGAGACACGATTGTCATGTACTGTGTCAGTTTTATTTGGGACAAAGTGCTTAATAGCACTATTAGAAATGATACCTCTATTAATATCACTGCTGACAATAGAATTTTCAGCATGAAGGCTATGTTCCAGATTCTTGACTATTTCGTCAATATTCAAAAATTTAGAACATGTAAAAATATCTACTGTAACATAACTATATTCAGCCCATCCATGTATAGAATAACTGGAGTCCAAAGTTGTAACAACTCCGCTAATTCCCTTCTCTTCAAGATAGTTAAAAGATTTTTTCAACGCAATCTCACCTGAGACCGTCATAGCATCCAACAAAATTTTTTCTATTTTTTTTAGGCTCAGAATTTTATTTCTTCTACAATCATAAAACTCTAAAGTAAAGTGTCTCCCAAGAGCCTGTTTCTCATTTTCATTTAAAATACTTCTATTTTTCATAAAAGTCGGACAAATTAATGTGTTGGTTCTCATTTTCTTATAAACTCCTTTTCTTAAATAATTCCATTTAGACCAAAAATCATAAGAAATCCCTATTAACTTTATTAAGAAAGCAAAACAGGAAAATATAGTCCAATTCTCTACAGGTATAGTGTATAGATCACGTGTAGATACAGTTGTGGAATTAAATAAATATGAAGTGCAAAGATAATGTGTGAAAGTTATTAAGTTACCAGAGAATAAAACTATAAAATTATGAAAATCTAAATTTAAAGAGAACAACCAAGACGGCAATATTAATAAATAAAGTCTATATTAAAACCAGACTCATTCAATAAATATGACATCTCACCAATCCTTTCATTTTGTTCGCGAAATTAACGAATATTTCACACATTATCCTAATTTAGAAAATAGTCTAATGAATTATGATAAAAAATATGAAAATTGTTTTTAAAAACATAACTTTAGCCTGAAAATATTTTCTCAATAATTGAAATATCATTAATATATTCCTATACCTTCTAACATATTACACGGCAGTAAAGCATATAAATAATTGACTTTTTATATTCTGGAAGTAGATTTCTTATTCCGTTTATCGGATTTAAACAATTATCAGGTATGATGAAAATTATGGCTAAACCAAAGAAAAAAGATAATACATTAATAAAAAATAGAAAAGCATTTCATGACTATCTAATTCTAGATAGATTTGAAGCAGGAATTGAATTAAAAGGTACTCAAGTAAAAACCTGCAGAGCCCATAATATTTCATTGTCTGATACTTATGCAAGAGACGAAAAAGGCGAACTGATCCTATACAACGAACATATATCAACATATGATCAT
>DASCNA010000248.1:0-4675 GCA_036011305.1 Victivallales bacterium | reverse complement strand
TTGCTGAATGTGGTTATTTTCTTATGAAAAAATATTGGGGGAAAGGAATTGTAGTCGAAGCAATAATAAAAATTCTTGAATTTGCATTTGAAGAATTGAACCTTCATAAGATGACAGCATCCTGCGATAAAGAAAATAATGCATCGGAAAAAGTAATGCAGAAGTGTGGTTTTTTTAAAGAAGGTGAATTAAGAAAACAAAAATTCCATCACAATAAATGGTGTGATAGATTACTTTATAGTATTCTAAAAGAAGAATGGAAAAATTAACAAACTGATAACCAAGCACTGCACATAACAGCTATTGCACTCCGCTTCATAGATGTATGCGAGTTTTAACGTTATAGGGAGAAAAAATAAATGAATGATTTCAGCATTAATAGTGAACGACTAATACTTATACCACCTAAAATTAAAATTCTCCAAAGAAGATTAAAAGAAGATGATTTCAAGGAAAATATTTCCATTAATGGAAAAGATAGCTTAATTCATTTCCCAAAAGAGTGGGCAGAAGTATCAAAAGTTATTTTTCCTATGGAAATTGAAAGAAAAGAAAATGATTCTGAAATTTTACCATTTTGGATATATCTTGTAATTGATAAAAAGACCAGAACAGTCATTGGAGATATTGGTTGTAAAGAAAAGCCAGGGCAAGATAAAGAAACAGAAATTGGATATGGTATTAATCCTTCAGAACAGAAAAAAGGCTATGCTACAGAAGCTGTTAAAAGTTTAAGTAATTATTTATTTAGTAAAACTGATATTGTCTCTATTAAAGCTGAATGTAACATCGATAATATTTCATCAATTCGAGTTTTAGAAAAAACTGGTTTCGAAAGAATCGGCTCAAAAATAGATGACGAAGATGGTGAATTAATTATTTGGAAAAAGAAAAAAGAAAACCTATAACCAATCACTTCACATAACAGCTATTTCGCTCCGCTCCATAGCTGTATGTGAGCTAAAACGTTATAAGAAAAAGGAAGATTAATGGATATTATATCTTTAACACAAAAAGATTTAGAAACTGGATTTATTGAACTTGGTTTAAAAAAAGGAATGGCTATTGAAGTTCATAGTTCTTTAAGCAGTTTCGGGAAAGTTGAGTGAGGAGCAAATACTGTTATTTCTGCTTTAATGAATGTCATTGAAGAAGAAGGTGCACTTGTAATGCCCACATTTCCAAGTTCAATGCCATATAAACTGACAGAAGATGAAGTTAAACGTGGAATTACAATGAAAGTAAAACGCCTCTCTCCTGATTCTATAGAGAAAACAAGTATGGGAATTATACCTGATACGTTCAAATTTCTCAAGGGAGTAGTTACAGGTGAAGGAGAACATAGAGTTTCAGCATGGGGAAAAAATGCGAATAAACATAGCAAAGGATTTGGATATTTATTAGATTCACATGGATGGGCTTTATTAATTGGAGTTGATATTTATAGATTAACAAGTATGCATTATCATGAAGATAAATTACCACAGGAAATTAGAGATATAGTTGAAGCAAAAGGTGAAATTTTAAAAGATTACCCTCCTAATGAATGGTATATTGAAACAGGTATCCCACCTGTTAAGGCATGGTATAAAATACAGGATGAAGCAAATCGTAAAGGATACATTAGACATAACACAATAGGAAAAGCAAAATGCAT
This sequence comes from Victivallales bacterium, assembly GCA_036011305.1. Classification (GTDB taxonomy): domain Bacteria; phylum Verrucomicrobiota; class Lentisphaeria; order Victivallales; family GWF2-38-69; genus DASCNA01. The sequence goes on along the minus strand of DASCNA010000248.1, from coordinate 3,018 downwards.
GTTCTTCAAAGTAAGAGATGTTGTAGATATTTATAGTAAAGCTCTTGAAGAAGATCCATTTGATTTATATGAAATAAAAAAGAAATGAGAAACTTATAAACGTACAAACCAAAAGATCCACCTAACCTCACATACGCTCGGCAAGTGATCAAAAATTGTTAGTGCCGACACGAAGTCGCCTTAATTATAGTCTGGAAACCGTGAAAACGAACGTCCAGTCGATAGCCTTCTCAATTTTCTCCAGCAATCGTTCAGCTGAATTGAGATACATATTGCCTTACCCACTACGAGTTCTGCAGAGACTTCATTTCCATAAACAGAAAAAATATGCCACGATTTTGTGAAATAGAAAGTATAGTTGCGCAATTTTTGGCTACTCTGTCAAATATTCAAAATCTTTATACAATATGTAAAAAAATACTGCTCTCAATCCATATAAGTACGGTTTCATATAGCTAATTTTGCTTTTAGAGTAAACTCAGCATCTGTTTAATAGTTTTATAAGAAGATACTTATGACTGAAATAATAAATAACAATGCAATATAGAATAAGCATAATTATACAGACATCAGAAGTATTAATTTTAGAAAAATAAATAAGGAGTAAGAGATAATGAATAAAATAATATTGATTCTGCTAATAAGTCTGTTTGGGATAATAGTAAACCAAACATATGCATGCTCAGTATTTTCGTATTCTAATGAAAATGTAACTATCGCTGCTGGAAACAATGATCAACCTTTTGATCCAAATGCTACAATTTATTGCTATCCTCCTGAAAAAGGAATGAATGGAGTTATTCTTTTGGGATATCCTGACCAAATGGGTATATATCGACAGGGAATGAATGACAAGGGACTGTGTTGGTATATTACAGGTACTTTGCCGTTCATTTATTCCAAAAACCCAAACCAACTTATGGTATCCCCTAAAACTATTCTTCAAAAATGTTCAACAGTAAAGGAAGCTGTGAAATTTCTAAAAAGATATCAAAATAGCTTTATGATGTTTGGATGTCAAAGCTATCTGTTTGCTGATAAATATGGAAATTCCGCAATTGTTGCCGGTAATACAGTTATATATAAATCAAAGAATAAGAATTATCAGATTTTGACAAATTTTAGACAAAATTATCCCATGTCAAAATGGTATTATGAATTTAGACTTAAAGAGTTTAGATATAAAACTTTATCTCAAATGCTAACTGAAGTAAAAAATCCTGAGATTCTTAGTTTTAATAATATGTTAAATGCAGTTGAATGGGGACCTGGAACACAGATTTCATCAATATGCGATTTAAAGAATCAAGTAATATATGTTTACTTATTTCATAATTTTACAGATCCTGTCAAGATAAATTTAAAAAGAGAACTTGCTAATGGAAAACATCAAATTCATATGTCAACTCTATTTAAAAAAACGTTTGCATATACTAATGCAGAAAATAGTTATAAAATACCCATTGATTCAATATTTAAAACATACCTAAATAAAGTAGTTAGTGAAAATGAGACTAAAGTTGCAAATGATGGTAACTTCCTGAAAAACTATAACTATCATAAAGATTTGGATAAGTTAATAAGTAAATATAAATATCTAAAGAAACATGAATCAAACAAATATGATTTTTCTGAATACCAGCTTGAAGGAGTTGGTACGTTATTGACTGTTACAGGATGGAATGATGGTGCTATTGAAGTGTATAAATTAAACACAGAATCTTTCCCGAATTCAAGTAAAGCTTTTCAATTATTGGCAAATGCCTATAAGAAAGAAAATAAGATCAATTTAGCTAGAGTAGCTCTGAAAAAAGCAAATATACTTGATGGTGCAAATTTAATGATAAGAGAAGAAATCAGGGAATTAACCCCAAAATATTGATAAATATGTGAATTTGGGACGAATACTTTTTAATTTTAACAAAAGAACTTACACATTAAAAATTATTGAGGTGATAGGCAATAAAACTACTAGATAAAGACCAATCATTCCATTGATAGGTCTTTGTTTGCTAGCACAGTCTTAAGGGATTCGCTAAGAGATTTTTAAACTTAACTATTTATTGATGATATGTTTGTTTTATTATTAAATATTAATTTGATGTTGTCTTTAAGATTAAAATAATTCAAGTCTGAGTTATTTGTAGCCTGTAATGGGACGATTGTCTATTTTCACAATAAACCCTATAGATGTGATAGTGCCGTAATAAAAAAATAAATTAATTTTTTTGTAACCAATCACTGCACACGACAGCTATTTCGCTCAGCTTCATAGCTGTATGTGAGTTTAAACGTTAGTGGCGACACGAAGTCGCCTTAATTATAGTCTGGAAATCGTGAAAACGAACGTCCAGTTGATAGCCTTCTCAATTTTCTCCAGCAATCGTTCAGCTGAATTGAGATACATATTGCCTTACCCACTACGAGTTCTGCAGAGACTTCATTTCCATAAACAGAAAAGATATGCCACGATCTTGTGAAATAGAAAGTATAATTGCGCCATTTTTGGCTACTCTGTCAAATATTCAAAATTTTTATCCAATATGTAAAAAAATACTGCTTTCTATCCATATAAGTACGGTTTTACGTAGTTAACTCTGATTGTAAATTATGTTTAGGATCTACTAAACATAGATATGTAAAAGCTTATGATTGTGAATAATAGACAATAAATAAGTATAAAATAAACATAATTATATGGATATCAAGAGTACTGATTTTATAAAAATGAATAAGGAGAAAGAGATAATGAAAATGAAATTTAAGAGATTAATAGTTTTAACTTTTACCATGGCTGTGTGTTTTTCCAGCTTTACTGCGGCAGAAGCATGCTCATCATTCTTTTTGAATACAAAAACACAAAAGGTCTTTGCATATAATTTAGATGTTCCGATAAATAACCTGCAAGGCCATATTTTTATAAACAAAAAGTATCAGAAAAAAACAGCTTATATGCCTTGGAATGATAAGCCGTTACATTGGACTTCAAAGTATAACAGTATAACATTTAACTTTATT